>JAFAZZ010000139.1 GCA_019239375.1 Solirubrobacterales bacterium
CTGGGGCGGTATCGCGCCCTCGTCTTCCCCCGCGCCACCGAGCAGATGCGCAAACCGGTCCTCCTTCTGCCCGGGCCGGCGCCCCAGCCGCCGCGCGTAGCCGCGCTCGCTCAGCACACCGAGCACCCGCTCCACGTCGGCCAACGCCGCGAGTTGCGCCATCCTCTCGGTGCGCGCCTTCAGCTCCCCCGGTGTCTGGGGACCGCGCAACAGCAGCACCGCGAGGACGGCGAGCTCTTCGCGCCCCAGCCCGAGCGAGTCCTCCGCCAGGTGCCGGTACTTAGTGGCGCGGCTGCCGTGGCCACTGGCCAGCCGGGCCAGCCCGTACAGCGACAGCCGCTGCGCGGCCTCCCTGACCGTTGCCTCGTCGTAGTCGGTGACCGGGTCGCGATTGGTCGACTGGTTACACGCCAGCCGCAGGGCGTTCAGCGACAGCGGATACTGGTCCGGGGTGGTCCAGCGCTTCTCGATCAGGCACCCCAACACGCGTTGTTCCGGCGGGGTAAGCTCGGCGAGATGCATTGGCGCGAGCATAACCCGGCCGACGCGCCGGGGGGCCTCGCGCGCGGGCACGATCGTCTGACACGGCAGGTGGCCCTGGATGAAACCTGGCCGGCGCTACGACTGCGTCCGGCGTGACGGGTCGGCGGCCGTGCTCAGCACCCACGAGGCCCGCCGGCTCGCCCTCTCCCTCCCGGACAGCGTCGAGCGGGACCACCACGGCCGCCCATCGTTCCGGGTCGCCGGCCGAATCTTCGCCACGCTCTGGGACGAGGATCACATGAACGCGATGCTCGACGAGCCGGGCATCCGCACCGCGGTTCAGGCTCATCCTGGGGTCTGCGCCGAAGTGATGTGGGGCAAGCGGCTGGCGGCCGTGCGCGTCACCCTGTCCGCCGCCGAGCCGGAATTGCTCGCCGACCTGCTCACGGACGCGTGGGAGAGCAAAGCCAGTCGCTGACGCACGATACGGCTGAGCTTCGGACTAGCCGCGGGGCACGATTCCGGACGAGAGGTGGCACGATCAGGCAGGTAGAGATGGCCTGATGGACCACGAGCCGAGGGCGCCGATCGCCGCTAACTGCGCATCGAGCCGCCACCGGCGAGCCAGCGTGGACTTTGCCGCCGCCATCGAGGCCAACTCCGCACTCGCGCCGCCCGCGCCGCCGAATGTGCAGTTGAAGGCAATCCCGCGCCGCGTCCGGGCTGCCCGAGCGTCGCCGCGAAGCAATCACCGCCGATCCCCCGCCGCCGGCAGCTAAGCGCTGCTTCACTAGCCGAATGCCGGCTCATGGGCCACACCGGCGACCTCGCGCGGTCGTGTTCGACCTCGGCGGCGTGCTGCTCGACTGGAACCCCCGCTACCTGTACCGCAAGCTGTTCGACGACGAAGCGGAGATGGAGCACTTTCTCTCGGAGGTCTGCACGCTCAAGTGGCACCACGCCCACGACTTGGGAGTGCCGCCCGAGGAAACCTCCCCGCCGCTGATCGCCGCCCACCCCGAGCACGCAGAGATGATCCGCGCCTGGATCGAGCGCAGCGAGGAGATGCTTGCCGGGCCGATCGACGACAGCGTCGCGATCCTGCGCCAGCTGAAGGCCGCCGGCGTGCCTGTCTACGCGCTCACCAACATGGAGACCTGGACGTATCCCGGCCGCCGCCAGCGCTACCCGTTCCTGCGCTGGTTCGACGGGACGCTGGTCTCCGGCTTTGAGGGCGTGGCCAAGCCGGATCCGCGGATCTTCGAGCTGCTGCTTGACCGGTTCGGGCTCGCGCCGGCAACCACGCTACTGATCGACGACTCAGGAACCAACGTGCAGGCCGCGCGCGCGGCCGGCATGCAGGCAATCGAGTTCGAGTCGCCGGCGAGCCTGCGCCGTCAACTCGAGGACGCCGGGCTGCTCGACGGGCGCGCCGGCTAGCCCGGGCCGGCCTGCTCGACGGGTGCGCGCGCGAGCGTTGGCCCGGCCTGCTCAACGGGTGTGCGCGCGAGCGTTGGCCCGGCCTGCTCGACTGGTGCGCGCGCTAGCGTTGGCCCGGCCTGCTCGCCGGGGGCTCACGCTAGCGGCTCATTCGCCCGCTCGTGATCTGCGCCGTTCAGGCTCGCGCAGAAGCGTGACCGTCTCGTCGTCGAATACCGCCAGCACCTCGAGGTGCCCGCCAAGGGCGGCGACGTACCGAGCCAGCGTTGACAGATAAACATCCTCTTCCTGCTCAATGCGCGACACGTTCGGCTGGCTCACCTCGAGCGCCTCGGCGATCGTGGCCTGGCTGACGCCGCGCCGGCGGCGCGCCTCGGCGAGCCGCAGCTCGGCGTCCATGAGCCGCCGGTAGGCAGCAACCCGGCGCTCGTTCAGCGGTCTCTGCCCACGGACGGTCCGCCAGTTCCTGGCCACGGTCCCTCCTTTCCCAGCGAACGCAGGTGCCGGTCGTAGAGCTTGTCCGCGCACGCGATGTTGCGCTGGTACCACCCGGCCCAGTCGCCGCTCTTGTCTCCTCCCAGGAGCACCACCGCCCGACGGCGTGGGTCGAAGGCGAACAGGGCGCGCAGATGGCCGCCCACCGAGCGCAGCTCCTTCATGCGGTGGTGGCGCGAGCCTTTGATCGAGTCGACGAACGGGCGACCGAGCGTGGGGCCTCGGCGCTGGAGCTCGTCGAACGCGGCGGCCATCCGATGTGCGTCGTGATCATCGAGTGCCATGTACCACTTCTCCGCCTCAGCGGTGAGCTCGACCCTCCAGTGGCTCGGGCTGCCTCCGGGCGGATCGCTTGCATCTGCCGTCACCATAACGCAAGCGTTATGGCCCGCGTAAGGGGGACCGGGGGCGCAGGCGAACCAACAGAGGCGATGGCATAAGCACCGGTGACGGCAGCGCCACCGGCGACGGCAAAGCCACGGGCGACGGCATAGCCACGGGCGACAGCACAGCCACAGGATCCGATGGCTCGCTGTCACCGAACAAGACGCAGTCGTCTCAATTCCGAGCCAAATCTGCGCCGAATCTGTGGCCGCGGCACTACCGTAACGGGGTCATGGCCGTCGATCACGAGACGATCTTCACGATGGAAGCCACCCCGGTGAAGTTCGGCCGGGGAGCCTCGGCGGAGGCGGGATGGGAGCTCAGGCGACTAGGCGTCCGGCGCGCGATGCTCGTCACCGATCCCGGCGTCGCGGCAATGGGCTATCCGGAGAGAATCAAGACGGCGATCGAGTCCGAGGGGATCGACGTCGTGCTCTACGACCGCACCCGAGTCGAGCCGACGGCCGACTCGTTCCAGGACGCGGTCGACTACGCCCTCGAGCACGAGGTCGATGGGTTCGTCTCGGTGGGTGGCGGCTCGAGCATCGACACCGCGAAAGCGGCAGACCTTGTCTGCACCCATCCCGCGCCGGTGATGGACTATGTCAACCCCCCGGTCGGCCGGGGACGAAAGCCGCCCGCGCCGCTCAAGCCGCACCTCGCCGTTCCCACCACCTCCGGAACTGGCTCGGAGGCCACGACGGTGGCGGTGCTCGACATCCCCGACCTGCGCGTCAAGACCGGGATCTCCCACCGCTACCTACGCCCGACCCAGGCGATCGTCGACCCGGACCTGACCCGATCGCTCCCGCCCGAGGTGACCTCCTCGACCGGGCTCGACGTCGTCTGCCACGCCGCCGAATCGTTCCTGTCCAAGCCCTTCGACACGAGACAGCGCCCGGATTCGCCTGACGATCGGCCGCCTTACCAGGGGGCCAATCCGGTCGCCGACGTGTGGTCGGCCAAGGCGCTCGAGTTCGGAGGCCGGTATCTGCGACGCGCCGTGGCCGACGACCAGGATCTGGAGGCGCGCGGGTTCATGATGCTCGCCGCCACGATGGCCGGCGTCGGGTTTGGGTCTGCCGGCGTGCACATACCGCACTCGTGCGCCTATCCGATCGCGTCGGTCAAGCACGCATACCAGCCGCCCGGGTATCCCGACGACCATCCGTTCGTGCCGCACGGGCACTCGGTGATCGTCACCTCGCCTGCCGCCTTCCGCTTCACCTATGACGCGATGCCAGAGCGACATCACACGGTAGCCGAGCTGCTCGCCGGCGGTCCTGTTCGCGATCCCGGGCCTGACACGCTCCCGAACCTTTTGCGCGAGCTCATGCGGGACGTGCGTGCGCCGCGCGGCGTGGCCGAGCTCGGCTACGGCGAGGACGACATCCCCGATTTGGTCGCCGGCGCGCTCAAGCAGGAGCGCCTCCTCGCTGTGGCGCCCAAACCAGTAACCGAGCATGACATCCGTCACATCATCGCCGCATCGATGACGAACTGGTGAGCGCGACTTCGAGCGCGCCGGGCTCGCTGTCTCGCGGACTCCCGGGCGAAGCGACCCGACCAACAAGTTGCGCCTTCAGTCCTCCTCGTCCCAATTGCGGGCGCGCGGATCCTTACCGGCGACGAGGTCCACGAACCGCTGCCAAGGGCTTGGTTTCACCCCCGGCTCATTTACGCGCCAGGCCGCCGCTCCGCCGTGCGGCGCGCGGAGCGCGGCCGCCGCGACACGATCGATTCGGAGATCGACGCCACGCTCGTGCAACGATGCCACCTCGTCCGCGGGCAGAAAGCGCACGCCCGCCGCCGTGTTGAGCACGATCCCGTGGAAGATGTCTTCCTCGGGAGCGGCGACCACATGAGCGACCGTGCCAACCTGCTCACCGTCGGACCCGTACACCGGCACTCCGGGCTCGAGCACCTCATAGGCGATCGGCAACCCCTCATCCATGACACCGGACACTAGCGCCCTATGACCCGCGTCGCGGTCGTCGGCCATATCGAGTGGGTCGACTTCCTGCCGGTGCCGCGCTTTCCACACCGGGGGGAGGTGATCCACGCGCAGGGCGGGTTCCTGCGTGCCGGCGGAGGCGGTGGGGTGGCGGCGGTGGTCCTGGCCCAGCTCGGCGCTCACGTCGACTTCTTCTGTGCGCTCGGCGACGATGTCGCCGGTCGTGCCGCGCTCGCCCAGCTCGAGGAGCGCGGCGTTCGCGTTCACGTGGCCTGGCGCGATCGGCCCACCCGGAGGGCGGTGACCCTGCTCGAGCCCGGCGGGGAGCGAACCATCGTGACGATCGGTGAGCGGCTCGAGCCCCACGGATCCGACGAGCTTAAGTGGGAGCGCCTCCGCCAGGCCGAGTCGGTGTACTTCACCGCCGGCGACGCTGGCGCGCTCGCCCACGCGCGGCGGGCACGGATCGTGGTGGCATCCCCGCGGGCACGGACCGTGCTCGGCACGAACACTGTGGATGCACTCGTGTTCAGCGAGTCAGACCGCGACGAGAGCAAGTGGGCCGCGCGTGCCGCGGCACACGCCCGACTGCTCGTCGCCACCGAGGGAGAGCGCGGAGGACAGTGGTGGGGCGAGTCGCAGGGACGCTGGGCCGCGGTGCCGCTACCCGGTCCGGCGCGCGACTCCTACGGCTGCGGGGATTCGTTCGCCGCAGCCTTCACGCTCGGGCTAGGCCGTGGCGACTCGGTCGCCGAAGCCGCGGCCCTCGGCGCCGAGGCCGGCGCCCGTGCCCTGGCGCAGGTCGGCGCACCCTGATCCTCGGCGGCGCAGCGGCGATTGTCAGGCCGCTTGCATCACCTGGATCGCGAGGAGGCACACCTTGGACGTACGCTCTCCCGAGCCTCAGCGATGCCATGCCGGTGGTAACCAAATCGTCACGGGACGTGACCTCGTTCTTCACGAACCGGTTGGGCTTGCGGGTTGATCCTGACCGCATGAACCATACGAGCCGCGCTGACCTGCACGTGCATTCGTCCGCGTCACAGACCTCCTTGCTCGGTGTCCAGCGGTCGCTCAGGATCCCCGAGTGCGCCACCGCCCCACTCGAGGTGTACGAGCTGGCCAAGCGTCGCGGCATGGATTTCGTGACGATCACCGATCACGACACGATCGACGGCGCCCTGTCGCTGGCGGACCTGCCGGACACGTTCATCTCCGAGGAGCTGACCGCGAGCTTCAAGGGCGAGCCGCAGGCGGTCCATGTGCTCTGCTACGGCATCAGGCCCGATGACCACGATTGGCTTCAGGCCAATCGAGGCGACGTCGAGGCGTGTGCGGCGTACCTGCACGCGCACGAGATCACCGCCGCGCTCGCCCATCCGTTCTACGCCGTGACCGCGCCCCTCACCGCGCGTCAGCGACGTCGCCTGGCCGAGCTGTTCCCCATCTGGGAGACCCGCAACGGCTCACGCGCCAAGGAACTGAATCTGCCGGCGTTCGTGTACACCGAGACCCACGGGGGAACCGCGATCGGGGGTTCGGATGACCACGCCGGAATCGACGTAGGCCGCACGTTCACTGAGACGCCGTGCGCCGCCACTCCGGCGGAATTCCTCGCCCACATACGGGCGGGACGAGCCGCCGCGCGCGGCCAACAGGGGAGCGCGCCCAAGTGGGCGCACGCGGCGATGGCGCTCGCCGTCCGATCACTCGGTGACGCCGATGCGCCGTCCCGCCCGGACCCCGCTGCCGTGCTGCAAATCGTCGAGCGAGTCATGAAAGAGGGCGACGCACGGCACGGGAGCCCCCGCAACGACCTCGAGGCGGGTGATGCCCTCGCGCTGTTGCGCGCCTGGCTTGAGTCGATGGACCTCGAGGCTGACGAGCAGATGCTGCTGCATCAGCTACAGGAGGGTGACCTCGACCACGCCGATCTCGATCGCCGCGCCCGCCGCGTTCATGAGCGCAAGCTGGCCGCCGTGGTGCACGAGACGGTAGCCAGCCTCGAGCTGGGCCGGACGAGCGCCGGCCGGAGCGCGCTGTTGCTCTTCGATGCCTGCCTGCCCGCGATCCCCTATGCCGCGGCGGCGGCCTTCCTGGGGCGCGAGAAGGCCAGGCTGACGCGCAGCGAAGGCGACCGCCCTCGGGTGGCGCTGGTGGCAGACGGCATCGGCCGAATGCACGGCGTCACACACGCGATCGAGCAGATCCGCGCCCGAGGAGTGCGCGGGTTCGACATCGAGGTGATCGGCACCGACGCCGACGTCGACCGCCGGCTGAGCGCGGTGGCGGACATCGACATCCCGTTCTATCCCGGCCTCGAGATCGGTGTGCCGAGCGTGCCGGCCATCGTCGACGCGCTTGGTGAGGGGCGCTACGACATCGTGCACGTGTGCTCTCCCGGTCCCGCCGGAATCGGCGCGTGGCTGCTCGCGCGGCTGCTCGAGCTTCCGTGCGTGGGCTCTTACCACACCGAGCTCGCCGCCTATGCCGCGCTGCGCACCGGTCGGCCTCAGCTCGGGGCGCTGGCGAACTGGGGGCTGGGCGCGTTCTACGGCGCCTGCGACGTGGTGCTCTCCCCCAGCTCGGCGAGCGACCGGCGCCTGACCGACATGGGCATCGCGCCTGAGCGCATTCAGCGCTGGGACCGGGGCGTCGACCTTCACCGTTTCGATCCGTCCCGCCGTGACGCTGCGCTCCTGCCGGGCGCGGTCAACGTGCTGTACGCCGGGCGTCTCAGCACGGAGAAAGGGGTCGAGCTGTTGGCCGAGGCCTTCCTCGAGACCCATCGCCGCGACCCGCGACTGCACCTGGTGCTCGCCGGCGGCGGCCCCGAGGAGCAGCTATTGCGCCATCGCCTCGGGGACCGCGCCACCTTCCTCGGGTGGCTGTCGGGCGACGCGCTCGCGGCTGTCTACGCCAGCGCTGACGCGTTCCTGTTCGCCAGCACGACGGAGACGTTCGGGCAGGTCATCCTCGAGGCGCAGGCCAGCGGGGTGCCGGTCGTTGCGGTGGATCGCGGCGGCCCGACGTCGCTAATCGAGCACGGCGAGACGGGGCTGCTCGCACCGCCGGAGATCAATGCCCTCGCAGACGCCGTGCTCGCAGTGACGAGCACTCCTCGTCTATGCGAGCACATTGGTCGCGCCGCGCTGGCGGCGGTGCGGGAGCGCAGCTGGGAGGCTGCGCTCGACCGGCTCGCCACCGCCTATCGCATCGCGCTTGCCGTCGGCGGCCATCAGCAGCTCGAGCGCGACGTCGCATAGCGATCAGAAGGCGCCATAGCCATCGCCGCCGTACCCGTAGCCGTAACCGCCACCACCGGGATAGCCGCCATAGCCATACCCGCCGTCGGCACCCGGATAGCCTCCGCCGTAGCCGTAGCCGCCCGAGCCCCCGCCGGAGCCGTAGCCGCCCGCGCCTCCGCCGGAGCCGTAGCCGCCCGAGCCTCCGCCGGAGCCGTAGCCGCCCGAGCCGCCGCCGGAGCCGTAGTCGCCCGAGCCGCCGCCAGCACCGCTGTATCCGCCGCCGGAGCCGTAACCGCCCGAGCCGCTGGACGATGATCCGCTCGTCCCCGATTGCTGGACCGAGACCGAGAACGACGATCCGTCAGATGACAGCCCCGACGCGCTTGCGCCGGCGCTCGATGAGCCGGCGCCGAGACTGACGTCGGTGCTGCCGCCGCTGCCCAGCGCAATCGGGTTGGCGGTCCAGTTCGGATCGTTGATCGTGCCGGTGTGACCGTTTGCGGTCGCGTTGGCGCTCGTGAACTCGACGGTGCCGAAGTCGGCCAGCGGAAGCGGCTGGCAGGAGCCCGATCCGTCGCATGACGAGGGCGCCTCAGCGATCCATTCGGCGCTCGAGGTGTCGGGCGAATCCATCTGGAGCGTCTTAGTCGTCGACTGGCCCGTGGTCTGATCCCACAGTGACACGGTCACGTTCGTCCCGCTCACGCCCACCTTGGCCGCGATCTTGTCGCCCGGATGGATCGCCAGATCGAGGCGGACGGGGGCCGCCGGGACGAGTTCGTACCAGGCGTAGTAGTCGGTGGCGCCGTCGCCGGTGCAGTCCGCTTGGGTGCCGGTCTGCTCGAGCGCGCCGGATGAATCTCCCGAGCCGCCCAGCCCCACCCAGAAAGCGGAGTAGGTCTGACCCGCGCCGCAGTTCGCCTTCGGCTGAACCCAGCTCCCCGAGACCGCTGAAAACTGCGTGTCCGAGGCGCCGCCGCCGGCGACGTAGCCGGCCCAGTTCTGGCTCAGCTGCTCCTGCGAGGTGGAATCGGCAGAGGCAGAGGCCGCCCACACGCCGGTGACCGCGACGGTAACGGCGAAAGTCGCAAAAAGATGTCGATAGCTCATGGCGCTCACTCTCGTGCGCCGAACGAAGAGTCGCCTGGCAACTGACGAAGACCCTTCTATGGACTTGCGAAGAGCCGCTTAAGCGCGGGCCGGTGCGGACGACCGGTCGGGCGGGTTCTCGCGCGATCCCCTCACGCCGGGCGACCGGACAGGAGCCCGAAGATGGCTGCCGAAATCCCCCTCGTGAGCACCGGCCGGCTCGAGGCATTCTCCGACGGCGTGATCGCGGTGGCGATCACGCTGCTCGTGCTCGACATCCATGTGCCGACGCCTCCGCTCGGACGCGGCACCACCCTCGGCCACGAACTCGCCCGCCACTGGCCCGGGTACGCCGCCTACGCCACCTCGTTCCTGACCATCGGGATCATCTGGGTCAACCACCACGTGATGATCGGCCGGCTGCGAGAGGCCGACCGGACGATCCTGTTCCTGAACCTGCTGCTCCTGATGAGCATCGCCATTCTGCCGTTCGCCACGAGCCTCATGGCGGCGTACCTGAGGGAGAGCAGCGGCCAGCATCTGGCGGCCGCGATCTACAGCGGAGCCTTTCTCGTCATGGCCGTGTTGTTCGCGAGCCTCAACGCGCACATCCTGCTCGCCAAGCACCAGAAGCTGACGCGACCCCTGCCGCTCGAGCGGCGCCGACAGATCCTCAAACGTACCTTCGCCGGAGTCCTGCCGTACGTCATCGCGACCGCCCTCGCGACCGTGTCGTCATACGCCACGCTGATCATCTGCGCGGCGATCGCCGTCTTCTACGCCTTCCCGATCGGCAGCGGCGGCGCCGAGCCGTCTAATTAGGTCCGCCACCAGGCGCCAAGCACCCGCCGCCAGTTTCCCCAGGCGATTCGCCCCAGCTCCTCATCATCGAAACCTACGCCGCGGAGCGCTTCGAGCAGCCGCGGCGTGCCCGCCACGTCGCCCAGCTCCGCCGGGATCGTGGCTCCGTCGTAGTCAGAGCCAAGCGCCACGTGAGCCACCCCGACGCGGTCCGCCACGTACCGCGCGTGCTGGGCGACCAACGACAGCGGCGTATCGGGATCGTCGGCGAAATCGGGCCTCAAAAAGGCCACCGCGAAGACGATCCCGACCAGCCCCCCGGACGCTCCGACGGCGTCGATCTGAGCGTCGGTCAGGTTGCGAGACGTCGGACAGATCGCGTGCACCGCCGAGTGGCTGGCCACGAGCGGCCCGGGATCGAGGCGCGCCACGTCCCAGAAGCCCGCCTCGTTGAGGTGGCTGAGGTCGACCAAGATCCCGAGCTCGGTGCACCGGCGCACGAGCGCGCGACCCGCGTCCGTCAACCCCGGACCGGTGTCGGGTGTGGAGGGCGAGACGAACGGCACTCCGTGGCCAAACGCGTTCGGCCGGCTCCACACTGGCCCGAGCGACCGCAACCCCGCCTCGTGCCACAGATCCAGCGCCTCGAGCTCCGGGTCGATCGCCTCCGCTCCCTCCAGGTGGAGCACCGCCACGGGCGGCCCGCCATCCATCAACGCCCGGTCGAGATCCCCGACCTCTCGCGCCACCCGGACCGCTCCTGACCGTTCCAGCGCAAGCAGTCGCCCGGCCACGGTAGTGGCGTACGCCGCGGCGACGCCATGCTCGACCGAACGCGCCGGCGCGACCTCGGCCACCCCGTCCTCGCGCGGTACGAGTTCCCAGTCGTCTCTGCCCGGAGAGGGCGTGAAGACCGCGAAGATGCCACCCCGCACTCCGCCCGACCGCATCCGCGGAAGATCGAGATGGCCGCCGCCCCGGCCCGAGACCATCAGGGCGTGATCGTCGCGGGTCAGGGCATCGTTGTGCCCGTCGAACACCGCCAGCACGGCGACTACTCGGAGACGGTGAGTGGGAGATCGACCGCCCGCAGCCCGTCGATGCTGACCGAGTTGTGCTTCTGCTCGTATTCAAGCAGCGCCTCTGGCCCGCCGACCCGCAGCTTCTTGGCCGCCCACAGGTCCAGGTGCTCACGGTGGCCCTGGTAGCTCATGAGCGGCACTCCGTAGCCGCACGAGTCCGCTATACGGTCCAGCTCCACGATAACGATCGCGCGGCGCGTCTCCGGCACGGCGGGTTGAGGGAAGGGATGCGCCCGCAGCAGGCCCTGAAAGCGGGTATCCGAAGCCGCCACAACGTCGCCCCGCCCGTGCAGCCGCACGACGCGAGGCGGTCCTTCGAACGCGCACAGCATGATCACGATGCGGGCGTTCTCGCGCACGTGGGCGATGGTCTCCGCGCCGCTCCCGAGCAAGTCCAGATAGGCCACGGTGCGCGGGCCGAGCACCCGCAGCGCGCCGATCGGGCCCTTGGGCGAGACGTTCACGTGGCCGTCGGCATCAAGCGGCGCCGTCCCCACGAAGAACACGGGCTGAGCGGCGATCCAGCGCTCTAGCCGCTCGTCGATGCCGTGAAATACTTTTCCCATGCCGTGAACGGTAACGATCGGGGTTAGCATCGGAGCGTGACGGCAACCGCATCGTCCGGCCTCGAGCGCGACCTCAGAGCTCTTCTCGGTCCTGAGGCCATCCTCCCCGGGACCACGCGCGCGTACCTGACTGACGCCACCGAGACCCGAAACCTGCGCGGCCGGGCCGACGCGATCGCCCTCCCTGGCGATGCGCACCAGGTGGCTGCGCTCACGCGCTGGTGCTACGAGCACGACGTGCCGATCACCCCGCGCGGCGGGGGGACGGGCTACACCGGCGGAGCCGTCCCCCTCGACGGTGGCTTGGTCGTGGGCCTCGAGCGTGTGCAAAGGATCAGAAGTCTCGATCCAGGCTTCTGGCGCGCCGAGGTCGAGGCTGGCGTGATCACTGCCGACTTGCGCCGCCGGGCCCGCGAGAACGGGCTGTTGTTCCCGCCCGATCCGGGCTCGGCCGAGCAGTCCCAGCTCGGCGGCAACATCGCCACCAATGCCGGCGGCCCGCACGCGTTCGAGTACGGCGTGACCGGCGCATGGATAAGCGGGCTCGAGGTGGTGCTCGCGCCGGGCGAGTTGATCGCGCTTGGCGGCTCGATCCGCAAGGACGTTGCCGGCTACGACCTGGCGTCACTGCTCATCGGCTCCGAGGGAACGCTGGGGATCGTCACGGCGGCGTGGGTGAAGCTGATCCCCGCGCCGGAGGCGGCGCTGCCGCTCGCTGCCTTCTACGCAGACAACGTAGCGGGCTGTGCCGCGATCGAAGCGGTCTACGCGAGCGGGGCGGTCCCCGCCGCGCTCGAGTACTTCGACGCCGCCGCCGTCGAAGCGACGCGCGGCGCGTTCCCGGTCGACGTCCCAGCGAACGCCGAATTCATGGTCATCGCCGACGCCGACGGCACACCAGAGGAGGCCACGCGGATCCACTCGGAGCTGACCGAGACGCTGACCGCAAACGCGCTCTTCGTCCACGCACCCACCGACCGCAGGGAGATCGACGCCCTGTGGCGCTGGCGCGACGGTGTGTCACACGCCGTCACCGCCCAGCGCGGCGGTAAGGTGAGCGAGGACATCGTCGTCCCGATCGACCGCCTGCCGGAGGCGATCGACGAGACCGTCGAGATCGGGCGCCGGCACGATCTGCCCGCCTGCAGCTGGGGCCACGCCGGCGACGGCAACCTCCACTCGACGTTCATGATCGATCTCGACGATCTGGCCGAGCTCGAGCGCGCCGAGAGAGCGGCAGACGATCTGTTTGCGCTAGCCGCCAGGCTGCACGGCTCGGTATCGGGTGAACACGGCGTCGGGCTGGTCAAGAACGGTCAGCTGGCGCGCCAGTGGGACCCGCCCGCGCTCGCCATGCACGAGGCGATCAAGCAGGTCTTCGACCCGAAGGGCCTGCTCAACCCGGGCAAAAAGCTCGCCCGGACGTGAGCGCCCCCCGGGCGCGACGCGCCACCGGCTGACGCCTCCTGCCGAACCGGCGTCAGAGATGCAGCCGGTGCGCCACCGCCGCGGCCTGCGTTCGGCTGCGCACGCCGAGCTTTGAGAGGATCCGCGAGACGTGCACGCTGGCCGTCTTCTCGGCCATGAACAGGGCGGCACCGATCTGCCTATTAGTGGCGCCCTCGGCCACCAGCGCGAGGACCTGGCGCTCCCGGTCGGTCAGCCCAAATGGATCCTCGCTGCCGCCGTTCGCGCCGATCGCGGCAGGTTCGCCGGGCTGGCCGGCGGCGGCACCGTCGCCGGTCGCCTGGCCGGGGGTCCCCAGGTCAAGCCGGGCACGCTGTGCCAGCGTGGCCAGCTCCTCGGCCAGCCACCGCGCGCCGAGGCTGCGCCCGACCTCGAGCGCCGTCCGCCCGGTCTCCGCCCCGGCCGCTCGATCGCCGGCGTCCACGTGGGCCTCGGTGGCGCGCCACAGGGCCAGCGCGCGCTGGAACGGACGCGTGATCGCTTCCCACTCGCGTGCCGCCGCGACCCACAGCTTTGCCTCGCTCCGGCCCCGGGCCCGGGCAAGCTCGGCCGCTCCCACCGCCTTCCACGCGCTCTCCACGGGGCCGCCTTCGGTGGCCGCCGCGCGCAACCGCTGCATGTGAATGCGCGCCCTGGCCAGCGCATCGCGCTCGTCCGCTCGCTCGCGCAGGTCCCGCGCGCGCTGCGCAATGTCCGCCTCGACGCGCATCCC
>JAFAZZ010000172.1 GCA_019239375.1 Solirubrobacterales bacterium
GCGGCAGTCGGCGTGCGGTTCGTGGGCCAGCGGACGGTGAGGAGCGCCAAAGCTGCGGGTCAGGCCGCGCGCGAGATCGGCTACCCGGTCGTGCTCAAGGCGCTCGGGCTCCTGCACAAGTCGGACGCCGGCGGTGTGGTGATCGGACTGGCCGACGAGGGCGCGCTGTTCGGCGCCTACGCGCGCGTCGAACGCCGGCTGGCCCCGCCGACCTTCTCGGTCGAGGCGATGGCGCCGTTGTCCGAGGGCGTCGAACTGCTGATCGGTGCACGCTGGGATCCGCGCTTCGGGCCGGTCGCGCTGGCCGGCGCGGGAGGTGTCTACGCCGAGATCCTCCGCGATACCGCCGTAGCGCTGGCGCCCATCGACGAGGAGCAGGCCGAGTCGATGCTGCGCTCGCTGCGCATCGCTCCTCTGCTGCTCGGCGCGCGCGGACGGCCGCCACTCGCCCTCGGGGCCGCGGCCCGCGCAATGGTCGCGCTTGCGCACGCTGCCGTGATCCATCCCGAGTTCTCCGAGATCGAGATCAACCCTTTGCTCGTCACAGGCACCGAGGCGATCGCGCTCGACGCACGCGTCGTCCGCGCGATGCCACACACCCACGAGGAGATCGAATGAAATGGCCATGCGCCAGCTTGTGCCACTGACCGAGGAGCAGGAGGAGATCCGTCGAACCTGCCGCGAGTTCGCCGCACGCGAGATCCGTCCGATCTCCCTACAGGTCGACGCAGCCGATGGGGAGGTGCCGCTGGACGTGTGGCACAAGGCTGCTGCGCTCGGGTTGACCTCATTCATGCTGCCGACCGAGTACGGCGGCGGTGGCATGACCGACTGCCTCACGGCATGCCTGGTGCAGGAGGAGCTCTCGCACGGGTGCGCCGGCATCGGAAACCTCCTCACCTCGGGCGGCTTCTTCGCCGAGCCGGTGCTGGCCCTCGGCGATGAGGCACAGAAGCGCCGATGGATCGAGCCGTTGGCCGGCGAGGATCCGCCCTTTACCGCGCTGGCCATCACCGAGCCCCAGAGCGGCTCGGACGCCGCATCGATCCGCACGCGGGCGCGCCGCGTGGATGGCGGCTACGTGCTCAGCGGACAGAAGGCCTGGATCTCCAATGGCGGCGTGTCGCGTTTCTACGTCGTATTCGCGACGGTACAGCCGGGCAGCGGATATCACGGGATCACCGCGTTCGTCCTCGAGGACGGCGATTCGGGGTTCACCTGCGGACCGGTGATCCGCAAGATGGGTCAACGCGCGATCCCGAACACCGAGCTGTTCCTCAATGACGTGTCCGTCGCCGACGAGCGCCGCCTGGGTGAGGAGGGGCTGGGCTTCCGCAGCCTGATGGAGACGTTCGACCGATCGCGCATCACGTTGGCCGCCTCGGCGGTCGGCCTGGCTCGCGCCGCGCTCGAGTTCGCGGTCGCCTACGCCAAGCAGCGCGAGCAGTTCGGCAAGCCCATCGCCGAGCACCAAGCCGTCGCCTTCCGGCTGGCCGATATGGCCGTACGCGTGGAGGCGTCACGCCTGTTGACCTGGCGGGCGGCGGTCATGCTCGACCGGGGCGAGCGCACGACCACCGCGGCGGCCATGGCCAAGCTGCACGCTTCGGAAACCGCGATGTACTGCACCTGGGCGGCCGTGCAGACGCTCGGCGGCTGGGGCTACTCGCGCGAATACCCGGTCGAGAAGTGGATGCGCGACGCCAAGCTCGAGGAGATCGAGGAAGGGACTTCGGACATCCAGCGGCTCGTCATATCACGAGGGGTCCTGCGCGGCTGATCACTGAGGCCGCCCCGAGCGAGCTCAGCCGCGCCGAGCGAGCTCAGCCGCGCCGCTCGAGTTCGCCGCTCACCATCCGCTCAAGCGCGGCCAGAGCCAGCTCCAGGTCGGCCTCGTCGGTGTCCTCCTCGCGCGTGTGTGAGAGTCCGCGTTTGCTGCGTACGAACAGCATCACCGCCGGCACGCCGGCCTCCGCCACGCGTGCGGCGTCGTGCAGCGGCCCGCTCGGCAACCGCGCGTCGGCCCCCTGCAGGTCGGTGACGATCGTGCTCGCCGCGGCGACCATATCCGCGTCGAAGTCGATCGGCGGGACCCGGAACAGCGGCGACCACTCAACCTCCACGTGCTCGTCCGCGGCGATCGTGCGGCCCGCCTCCACGGCCGCCTCATGGAGCTCGCGCAACGTGTCGATGGCGACGTGGCGCTGGTCGACGAGCGCCGTGGCGATTCCGGCCACCGCGGTCGGGATCCCCGGTTCGGCGTCGATCCGGCCTACCGTCCCGACCCCGCCGCGGTTCCGGGCCAGCTCACGGACTTCAAGCGCCAGTCGGGCGGCGGCCGAAAGCGCATCGCGGCGCTGGTCCATCGGCGTGGAGCCGGCGTGAGCGGCCTGACCGGTGAACCTGGCCGCCCACCGCTCGGTGCCGTAGACGCCCGTGACCACAGCGAGCGGTAGGCCGCGGGCCTCGAGCACCGGACCCTGTTCGATGTGCAGCTCGAGGTACGCCACGGCGTCCGTCAGGCGCGAGCGCGCCTCGCCCATCCGGTCCACGTCGACGCCGTGCGCGGCGAGCGCGTCGGCAGCGCCCACGCCGCCGGCGTCACGCAGACGGCGGACCAAGTCCGGATCGTGCTGTCCAGCAGCAGCCATCGAGCCGAGCAAGCTCAGGCCAAAGCGGGCTCCTTCTTCGTCGGCCCAGTCGACCAGCCGGACCGTGAGCGGCGGCGGGCCGTCGGCGGACAGCGACCGAAGCACCTCGAGCGCGGAGAGCACGCCGAGGCAGCCGTCGAGCCAGCCGCCGTTCGGGACCGAATCGATGTGGCTGCCGATGATCAGCGTTTCAGGCGCGCGTCCGGGAAGCGTGGCCCACAGGTTGCCCGCTTCATCTCGGTCGACCTCGACCGGAAGCTCGGCGAGCAGTCCGCGCTCCCACTCGCGCGCTCTGGCCCAAGTATCCGTCCAGGCCAGGCGCTGTGCCCCGCGCTCGTCTCCGGTGAGCCGCGCCAGGTCTCGCAGCTCGGCGATCATTCTCCTCGCGTCGGCGGCCATCGAGCCGTTCCGTCACGCGGTCAAGCGGCGGCCTGCTGCCGCGTGGGCAGCTGCTCGCCGAACCGCGCCCTCCGCAGGAATTGTCCGGCCCCGGGGGCGGCCACCAGCTCGTCGTGCTCGACGACCACCTGCCCGCGCACGAGGACGACCTCGGGTGCTCCGATGACCTCTGTTCCCTCGTAGAGGTTGTAGTCGACGTTGCTGTGATGAGTCGCGGCCGACAGGGTGAGCGGCTTTTCGCTGTCCCACACCACGATGTCGGCGTCGGCGCCGGCAGCGATCGTCCCTTTCCGCGGGAACAGACCGAACAGCCGCGCCGGCTGAGTGCAGCAGAGATCGACGAGCTGGTTCATGGTCAGACGGCCCTCGCGCACCCCGAAGTGGTGCAGCATGTGCAGCCGATTCTCCACCCCCGGCCCACCGTTGGGGATCTTCGAGAAGTCGTCGCGGCCGAGCGTCTTCTGGTCGCGCCAGCGAAACGGGCAGTGGTCGGTGGAGACCGCCGATAGCACCCCGGTTCGCAGCGCCGCCCACAGATGCTCGTGGTTCTTCACCGGGCGCGGCGGCGGCGTGTACACGTACTTGGCCCCGGCGAAGTCGGGCTCCTCCAGGCGGCTCTCGTCGATGAACAGGTACTGGACGCACGTCTCACCCCAGGTCCGCCAGCCGCGTGCGCGCGCGATCGCGATCGGCTCGACTGACTCCTCGCAGGAGACGTGGACGACGTACAGCGGGCAGCCGGCGATATGCGCCAGCATCACGGCGCGGTTGGTCGCCTCGGCCTCCGTCTCGGGCGGGCGGGTGGCGGCGTGCCAACGCG
>JAFAZZ010000176.1 GCA_019239375.1 Solirubrobacterales bacterium
ACTCGCCGCGCTGGAGCTTCCCCACCGCGGAGGAACGACTCGCCGCGCTGGAGCTTCCCCACCGCGGAGGAACGACTCGCCGCGCTGGAGCTTCCCCACCGCGGAGGAACGACTCGCCGCGCTGGAGCTTCCCCACCGCGGAGGAACGACCCGCCGCGCGGCTAGGACCGCCCCACGCCCGACCAACCGCATCGAGGGACCAGACCACGAAGCTGATTAGTCCCGCGGCCCGGCGTCGTCGATCGCGCGCAAGGCTCCTTCGACCTGCTCAGTGACCTCGCCGGGATGCTCGGCTCCCGCCAAGCGGAGCGCATCGTGCACGGGCGAGCGCGGCGGGATGACCAGGATCAGCGTCTGGCCGCGGGCCTGCAGACTCGAGCGCATTCCGTAGATCACGTAGATGCCGGCGCTGTCCAGATAATCGACCGCCGACAGGTCAAGGACCACGCCCTGAGCCTCGCTCGGGGTGGCGCCGATCACCGTGGCGCCCATTTCCTCGGCATTCGAGATGTCGATCTCGCCGATGACGTGCGCCACCAGCGCGTTCGGAGTCACGGTGATCTGGACGTCGGCCAAGCTCATCTATGCCGGAGCGCTCGTCGCATCAGAACCTCGGTCCCGTTCTCCGTCCGGTCGATCTGCACATCGTCCATCGCCGCAACGATGATCGACAGTCCCCGGCCTCGGTTCTGACCGCGGGGCGCCCGCCACCTGCCCGTGTCGCGGACGGCCACGGTGATCTCTGCGTCCTGCTCCCACGCGTCCAGTGCGAAGCTGGCGGGCGACGGCGAGTAGGCGTGCTCGATCGCGTTTGCGCACGCTTCGCTCACCGCGATCGTTACCTCGGCCACCTCTCCCTCGTCGGCGCCTCGCTCGATCAGCCATCGGCGCAGAATTCGCCGCATCCGGGCCAGCGTCTTGGGCTCGGCCGGCAGCCGTAGATGGAGCTCGTCGGGGACCGGGCTGTTCTGCAGCGCGATGATCGCCACGTCGTCCTGTAGGCCTTCGACCGGCAGCATGTCCGCCACCGCCGCCAGGCATGCCTCCTCCGGCGATGCGCTGCCGCCGAGTGATCTGCACAGCGTTTTGATCCCGTCGGTCAGCGGAACGCCGCGGCGCTCCACCAGCCCGTCGGTGTACAGGAACAGCATCTCACCGTTTTCGAGCATGAATTCGTGCTCGGAACAGCGCCCGTAGGGAAAGGCGCCCAGCGGAGGCGCGGGCTGCACCTCGAGCACGCGAGCGTCTTGCGCTGAAACGACGATTGGGGGGAGGTGTCCGGCTGTCGCATAGGTGACCTTGGACGTGTACATGTCGAACACCGCATAGGCCGCGGTTGCCATCGCGGGCTCGTTCAGCGATTGGACGAACCGATCGACGAGTTCGAGCGCCCGGCCCGGTCCGTGACCTTCGATCGAATACGAGTGCAAGGCCGTCCGCAGCCTTCCCATCAGCGCTGCCGCGGCGATCCCGTGCCCCACAACGTCCCCGATGACCACGCCGACCCTGCCACGCGGAAGCTCGATCACGTCGTACCAGTCGCCCCCCACCTCCTCGCGGGCGGGCAGATAGCGCGCTGCGACAGGGACGCTCGTGATCTCGGCCAGGCCCTTCGGGAGCAGGCTCCGCTGCAAGGCCACGGACACGCTGTGCTCGTGGCGGAGCCGTCCGGATAGTCTCGCGCGCTCGATCGCCGGCGCCGCCCGCGCAGCCGCGAGCTGCAGCGCGGCGAGATCGTTGGAGCCGAACGTGCGCGGCGTGAGGGAGCCGACGTGCAGCACCCCGATCAGGTTGCCCTCGACGATCAATGGGACACCGAGGAGCGAGCGGATGCCCTTTTCGCGCAGGATCGGATTGAGGATGTCGGCGTGGTCGACGTCGGCGATGAAGATCGCTACGCGCTCGGAGGCGATCCGGCCGGCGAAGCCCCGCCCGATCGGGATCCGCACGCCGCGCTCGACCTCCTCCTCGATGCCCTTGGCGGCGCGCGCCACCAGCTGCTGAGCATCCTCGTCGAGCAGCAAGATCGCCACTGTGTCGACCGCCACCGCCTCCTGAATGCGGTTGAGGAGCTCGTCGAGCAGCTGCTCGAGCGGCAGCTCGGCGAGCGCGGGATCGCTGAAGAGGTAGGAGCTCCGAACCTGCTCGGACGGCGCATCGAGGACTTCGGGCGGCTCGAGCGCAACTTGGCCTGAGCCAAGCCTCCCTCGCCGCATCGGCTGCGGACGGATTTCAGCCACTTGAGAAGTGTGACTGACCAGGTGGGCACGACGCGCCACGGGCCGGGCTTGGCTGCTGTCGCGGCGGCAGCGGGCCTGAGGCTACAGCCGCACGGGGACACCGGAGGGAATCACCAGGACCGATCCCCGCACTGCGTTGAGCATGGTGCGCGTGGCGCCGCTCAGCATGATCCGCTGGGAGTTCCCACTCGCCTGCGAGCCGACCACGATCAGATCCGTATTGGAAGGACCCAACTCGACGATGTCGGCCCCGAACTTGTCGGCCAGCGCCTCAGCGCTTGCCTGCGCCGCCGTGTCGCCCTGGCTTGGCGCCACGGCGATCGCCTCGATGTCGGCATCCGAGAGGCTGCGCAAGCCCGCAGCGGCCACGGCGATCGCCACCGATCCTCCCTCGAGGAGGCGCTGGGCGGTTGTGCCCGGCTCGGCATGGCCGGGTGACGTGCGATAGTCCGAGCCGAACACGATGACCGAAGCTTTCTCCGCCTCGGCGAGCTGCTCGAGACCTTCGCCGGTCGAGCCGCTGAACACGACGTGGCGCGGGATATTCGGATCTCCCAGCCATGCGACTCCTTGCTCGAGCCGGCGCTCGGCATCGTGCTGGGCCAGCTCCTCGCGGCGCGGGTCGAACTCCCGCGAGTGCCTTATGTAGGCGAGCGCCAGCCTCGCTCCCGTCCGAGCCAAAAGCTTGCCCAGCGCCAGCGCATCATCGTCGTTCGGTGTGCCGTCGTAGGAGACGATCAGGTCGGAGCTCACAGGATGGGAATCCTGCGCCAGCGAGCCTTCGGTGGCATTGGCCATCCGGACAAAAATCGACCGCCGGGCGTATCCAGGTGCTGTGCCTAACCGCGGAGGCGGCGGAACAGCCCGGGGCGGCGCCGGTAGGACGTTCCTGGCGCGTCAGCCGGCGCGGCACTTCCAGCGGCCGAGTCAGCCGCCGGCGCATAGCCGGTTTGGTCGGCGGCCGGGGCATCGGTTCGCTCGGCGTAGGCCTCTCGATCAGCCGGGGCATCCGCGCGCCCGGCGTAGGCCTCCCGATCAGCCGCCGGGGCATCCGCGCGCTCGGCGTAGCCCTCCCGATCAGCCGCCGGGGCATCCGCGCGCTCGGCGTAGCCCTCCCGATCAACCGCCGGGGCATCCGCGCGCTCGGCGTAGCCCTCCCGAT
>JAFAZZ010000223.1 GCA_019239375.1 Solirubrobacterales bacterium
GCGCATTCAGGTTGGACCGGATCCAGATGCTGGTGCTCGATGAGGCGGACCGGATGCTCGACATGGGATTCCGACCGGCGATTGACCGGATCGTCGCGGCCTGCCTGCAGGACCGGCAAACGCTGTTCTTCTCCGCGACGCTCGACGGCGAAGCCGGACGCATCGCCCAGCGCTATGCACATGATCCAGCCATTCACCAGCACGGTCCGGCTGCGCGCCGTCCACGCGCGGAGATCGAGCACAGATTCGTGCAGATCGCTCACGAGCACCGCGTCGAGGCGCTCGTCCGCGAGCTCCGTCGCGACCGCGACCTCGCGCTCGTGTTCGTTCGCACCAAGCACGGCGCCGACAGATTGGTCAAGCGACTCGCAGCGCACGGCGTCGGGGCGGCAGCGATGCACGGCAACAAGTCACAGCGCCAGCGCGAGCACGCGCTCAGCCGGTTCGCGTCGGGCGCGATTGACACCCTCGTGGCAACCGACGTCGCAGCGCGTGGGATCGACGTGGACAGGATCTCGCACGTGATCAACTTCGACCCGCCAGCCGACAGCGAGACCTATGTACACCGCATCGGCCGCACCGGTCGCGCCGGCCGCAGGGGCATCGGAATCACCCTCCTCTCACCAGAACAGCACCACGACGTCACGAAACTCGCCAGCCATCTCGGACTCGACCACGATGTCCAGGGCCTGAGCACCCGACGCCCGGCAGCTAACGCCTCGGTTCACGCAACCCGTGCGAACGGCCGGCGGTCGCGGCGGCAGCGGCCAAGCCGGAGACGCACTCCGAGTCGTGGCTGATCCGGAGACTGAATCGCCCTAGCAAGGAGAGAAACGACTCGGGAGCAGCAAGACTCAAGTGAGGTTCCCACACGGGTACACAATGCGGCGGCAGCTGTAAACCGCTGTGTCAGTGACCGTATCGCTCGTGTCACAGCATTTGGAAACCGTCCACCTCGTCAAAAGCGGGGCCGCGGTTGCACGGACAGGACCTTGGGAACCGGCTAGAGGACTCGTAGTACCCCCAATGCGGGGGAGCAGCCCAGGCGGCTGGGGTTATGTACGCTCCCGCGGCCAATCGCCATGGATGTCGACTCGCAAAGCATGCTCGGCCTCGACGAGCAACGGATTCCGGCTCGCGACCCAGAGCCGCTCGGCGCGGGTGACTCGCTCGGCATTGTCATGGAGGCGGCAGCACGCGCTGAGGAGACGTTTGAGCTGGCCGCGCGTTATCTCGACACCTCGCTCGTCGACGTGTTGCGGATCCTGGGATTCGACAAGGACTACGTCACCGCCCGGGGCTCTTACGTGTACGACGGCGCCGGCCGGGCGTACCTCGACTTCCACACCGGCGAAGGTTTCGCGAGCTTAGGCCACAACAATCCTGACGTGGCCGAGGTGCTGCATGCGGTGCTCGGGGCGGGCCTGGTTGACGGTGTGCAGATCCACTACTCACCGCTGGCCGGGATGCTCGCCGAGGAGTTGACACAGCGTCTTCCGGCAGGTCTCGATGCTGTGTTCTTTGCCAACAGCGGCGCGGAGGCGGTAGATACGGCGATGAAGTTCGCGCGTGCCGCCACCCGACGTCCCCGGCTGATCTCCTGCGTGAGCAGCTTTCACGGCGTCACACTCGGACCGCTCTCGCTGGTCGGGGATGAGTTCTTCAAGGAAGGCTTCGGACCGCTTCTACCCGATTGCGAGCTGGTTCCGTTCGGTGACCTGACGAGCCTCGAGGCAGCGCTGCGTGCCAAGGATGTGGCTGCGTTCATTGTCGAACCCATCCAAGGACGCATGGTGACGCTTCCGCCCGCAGACTATCTCCGGGGGGCGCAGGAGCTGTGCCGGCGGTACGGTACCCTGTTTGTAGCCGACGAGATCCAGACCGGCCTCGGACGGACCGGGAGGTGGTTCGCGCTTGAGCAGTGGGGCATCGAGCCCGATCTCGTGCTCCTCGGAAAGGCGCTAAGCGGTGGCTACGTACCGATCGCCGCGATGGTCACGACCCGCGAGATTCACGATAGGGCGGTGGGCACGCTCGAACGCTCGTACGTACATCAATCGACGTTCGGCCGCAACCGGCTCTCGATGGCGGCCGGTCTGGCCGTAATGAGGATCATCGAGCGGGACGGTCTGATCGAGCACGCGGAGCGGATCGGAAACCTGCTGCTCGACGGGCTGAGGGAACTTCAGCGGCGTTACGAGATGATCAAGGAGGTCCGCGGTATGGGCCTGATGCTGGGCTTCGAGTTGCGCCCGCCGAGATCGCGGCCCGCACGCTTCAGCTGGCGCTTGATGCAAATGGCCAGCGAAGGTCTGTTCCCACAATTGATCGTGATCCCGCTGCATCGCGATCACAGCGTGATCACGATGGCTGCCGGAAAGAACGACGTGATCAAGCTGCTTCCTCCGCTCACGGTGAGCGAGGACGAGGCCCGCAGCTTTCTCAGCGCGCTGGAAGCCGTTCTGGCCGACTGTGAGACGGACGCAAGCAAGACCTGGGGAGTTGTGCGTGACATCGCGGTGACGGCGATTTCACGCAAACATTGGCCGAAGCAGCGTTGAGCGGCCACACTCCGGATTCCGGCGGCCGCCCCGGTGGCTCGCGGGCAGACACGTGCCTCGTGACCGGGGCGACTGGATTCATCGGCGGCCACCTCGCTCGGCGCCTACTTCGGGAGGGATACCGGGTGCGCTGTCTCGTCCGGGAAAGCAGCGACACGTCCCTGCTCGAGGCGCTCGGCGCCGAGCTAGCTCGCGGGGACCTGACGGACGCCCGGTCGCTGACCGCTGCCGCCCGGGGCTGCCGGTTCGTCCTGCACTGCGGGGCGCTGGTCTCCGACTGGGCCACGATCAACGAGATCAAACGGATCAACGTGGACGGGACACGAAACGTGTTGGAAGCGTCGACCCTGGCCTCCGCCGAGCGCTTCGTGCACGTGAGCACCACGGATGTGTACGGATATCCGGGTCGCCGGGGGGTCGACGAGCATCATCGGCCGGCGGGCTTCAGCAACTGGTATGCGGAAACGAAGCGGGCCGCGGAAGCTGAGGTCCGGCGGGTCGAGCAGGGGCGGGATTTGAACGTGGTGATCTTGCGGCCCGCGACGGTGTACGGGCCGCGATCCGAGGACGTCGTGGGTGACATGGCGCAGGCGATGCGGAGGCGACAGATGCTCCTCGTCGACGGCGGCCGAGCGGTCGCGGGGTTGCTCTACATTGAGAATTTGGTCGATGCCGCGGTGCTTACCCTCCGCAGTGACGCCGGCCTCGGCGAAGCCTTCAACCTGACTGACGGACTGGACATCACGTGGAGGCGGTTCCTCGCCGACCTCGCCGAAGGGCTCGGCTATCCAGAACCGAGATGGAGCGTGCCCTACGGAGTCGCGTTCGGAATCGCGTTCGGGCTCGAGTACGGGTACCGGTTCCTGCGCCGGACCGCGCGAATAAACACGCGCCCGCTGCTCTCGCGGCAAGCGGTACACGTGCTGGGACGCGACCAAGATTTCAGCAACCGCAAAGCGCGGGAGACGCTCGGCTGGGCGCCGCGGGTCTCCTACCAGGATGGGCTTGCAGCGACGATCAAGTGGCTGCGCGAGGAGTACCTAATCTCATACCGGTGATCGCGGCCCTCTCGCGTCCGTGCCCCCTACCTATCAACTTATACCAGGCAGAGGGCCCTCATGAGGCCCTCACTCGTACCGCATAATCGCCCGGCCCACGCGGGGAAGAAGAACAGGAGTGGAGTTGACCTGGTCAGCTCCTTGGGGAGGTGAACGGTTGCGCCGCTACGTGCTGGATTTCGAGGAGGTCGACCGAACTCAGATTGCGATGGTGGGCGGCAAGGGCGCGCTCCTGGGGGAGCTGTCGCGGATCGATGGCATCCCCGTGCCGGCCGGCTTCTGCGTAACGACAGAGGCGTTTCAGCGGATCCTGGCGGAGGCGCCGTCGATCGACGAGTGGCTCGATCGACTAGCGCGCTTGAAGCCGGACGGCCGAACGGAGATCGGCGCACTCAGTGCGGAGATTCGCCGGGCCCTGGAACGAGTCGCCGTCCCTGACGATCTGGCGTCGGCAATCACGGACCGGCTCGTCCAGCACGGGGAACAAGCCGCCTACGCGGTTCGATCCAGTGCAACGGCGGAGGATTCGCCGACGGCATCCTTCGCGGGCCAACACGACAGTTACCTGAACGTCGCGGGTCCGGCGGCGGTCGTTCAGCACGTCAGCCGGTGCTGGGCCTCGCTGTTCACCGCGCGAGCAGTGACCTACCGGCTGCGGAACAGCATCGAGCACCGGAAGGTCCAGATGGCCGTGGTCGTCCAGCGGATGGTGTTCCCGCAGGCGGCAGGCATTCTGTTCACAGCCGACCCCCTCACCGCGAGCCGGAAGGTTGCCTCCGTGGAGGCCAGCTTCGGCCTGGGTGAGGCCCTGGTCTGCGGCCTGGCGGCCGCTGACGTCTACAAGGTGCGCGACGGTGACGTCGTCGCAAAGGTCGTCCCCACCAAGCGACTCGCCACCCACGCGTCGCCTGCGGGCGGGACGGAAGAACGGGCGATCGAGGCAGACCGGCAGGATCGGCAGGTGCTAACGGACGCGCAGATCGTGCGGCTCGGCCAGCTGGGCCGGCCAATCGAAGCGCACTTCGGCCACCCGCAGGACATCGAATGGTGCCTGGTCGACGATGCGTTTCAGATCGTCCAGAGTCGGCCGATCACGACGCTGTTTCCGATCCCGGCGACCGGCGATCGAGACGGGCACGTCTACGTCTCCGTCGGTCATCAGCAGATGATGACCGAGGCGATGAAGCCGCTGGGCATATCCGTCTGGCAGCGGACGGCCGCGCGGCCGATGTACGAGGCGGGTGGCAGGCTGTTCGTCGACGTCGCCCGGGATCTAGCTTCGCCAACGCGCCGCGCGGGCCTCCTGCAGGCCCTTGGGAGATCAGATCCGCTGATCGGGGACGCGCTGCAAACCGTGCTCGAGCGCGGCGATCTCATCCCGACGCTCCCCGACGAGGATCCAGGCGGCCCTCCGGCTGGCGGCGCCCACGCCCCAATCGAGACCGATCCAGCCATCGTCGCCGAGCTGATCGAACGCGATCAGGCCTCGATCGCCGCCTCGAGGCGCGACATCCAGGCGAAATCCGGACCGTCGCTGCTCGACTTCATCCTGACGGACATCCAGGAGCTGAAGCGCAGCCTGTTCAATCCGCGAAGCCTTCAGGTGATCATCGCGGCGGTGCAGGCAACCTGGCGGCTGGGCGAGCAGCTGCGAGGGTGGCTGGACGAGAAGAACGCGGTCGACACGCTCACGCAGTCCGTCCCCCACAACGTCACCTCGGAAATGGGACTCGCGCTCCTGGACGTTGCGGACGTGATCCGCCCGCATGCGGAAGTCGTGGCTTTCCTGCAGCACGTCGAGGACGAGAGCTTTCTAGACGAGCTGCCCAAGCTCGAAGGCGGGCGGGAAGCTCGGAACGCCATCCAGGCCTACCTCGACAAGTACGGCATGCGCTGCGTCGGCGAGATCGACATTACGAGGCCACGCTGGAGCGAGCGCCCCGACACGCTCTTGCCGATGATCCTCGGCAACGTCAAGCATTTCGAGCCCGGCGCCGGAAGGCGGCGCTTTGAACGAGGGCGCCAGGAGGCCTGGACGAAGGAACAGGAGCTGCTAGCGGGCTTGCGGGCCCTGCCCGAGGGGGTCCAGAAGGCCGACGAGGCCAAGCGGATGATCGACCGGATCCGCACCTTCACCGGGTACCGGGAGTATCCGAAGTACGGCCTGGTCAGCCGCTACTTCGTTTACAAGCAGGCTTTGTTGAACGAAGCCGAGCGGCTCGTACGGGCGCACGTGCTTCGCGAGAAGGAAGACATCTTCTACCTGACCTTGGAAGAGCTCCACGACGTTGCACGCTCCCATCAGGTGGATGAGCAGCTCATTGGCCGGCGCAAGGACGCATTCAGGTGGCACCGAACGCTCACGCCGCCCCGCGTATTCACGTCGGATGGCGAGATCATCGCCGGTACCTACCGGCGCGAGGATGTCCCCGCGGGCGCGCTGGTGGGCTTACCCGTTTCCGCCGGGACGATCGAGGGGCGGGCCCGCGTCATCCCCGATATCGCGCACGGCGATCTCGAACCGGGCGACATCCTGGTCACCGCGTATACCGATCCGAGTTGGACGCCCTTGTTCGTCGCGATCAAGGGCCTGGTCACGGAGGTTGGCGGCCTGATGACCCATGGTGCGGTGATCGCGCGAGAGTATGGCTTGCCGGCCGTCGTGGGGGTCGAGCACGCGACTCGGCTGATCCGAGACGGGCAGCGGATCCGCGTGCATGGAACCGACGGCTATGTCGAGATCCTGTCCTAACCCGTACCTCCGGCGGCCGGACCGGCGGCGCCCCCGCCTCGCTACGCTGGCCCGGTGAGCAACCAGTTGATACCGGGTGGCGTGGTGCACAAGCTGCCCCGTGACCTGCGCGATGCGTTGGCCGCGAACACGACGGCCCTCGATACCTGGAATGACATCACGCCCCTGGCCCGCAACGAGTTCATCTGCTGGGTCGAGGATGCCAAGCAGGAGATGACCAGAGAACGCCGCATTCGCCGCACCCAGGAGGAGCTGGAGGAAGGCCAACGCCGGCCATGTTGCTGGCCGGGATGCCAGCACCGCGAGCGCACCGGCAGGTAAGTGCGCGGCTCCGCCGAGGGTCGTGAACCGCCGGCGTGCCAGTCACCGGGCTGGCGAATCGTTCCTGACCCGCAACGGAGCGCCCCCGGTGAGCTCGATGAGCTGCTCGAAGGTGGTGGCGAAGACCGAGTGGGTGCTTCCGGCTGACGCCCATACGTGCGCGTAGCCGGCGAGGTCGCGGTCAACCCACGTCCGGAGCGGTGAGGGATGACCCACCGGGGCGACGCCGCCGATCGTGTGGCCGGTGGCTGCTCGGACCTCGTCGGGAGTGGCACGGCGAAGCCCCGTGAGCCCTGCGCTCGAAGCAACCAGCTCGAGGTCGATTCAATGCGCGCCGCTGGCCAAGATGAGCACCGGACCGTCGTCGGCCATGAACACCAGGCTGCTCGCGATGGCGCCAAGCTCGCAGCCGAGAGCGGCAGCCGCTTCGGCAGCAGTCCGGGTGGAGGCTTGCAACTGGCGCACCCTCGGCAACCGGCGCCGATGCCGCCAGCCTCGCAGCTACAGCGGCCGCTCGCGGATGAAGGTCGCCCACCGGATGCCGCCCGTCAGCGCGGCGCGACGAGCCGTAGGGTGCGGGTTCCGCGCTCGGCACGCAGGGCGGCGGCGGTGTAGGGCAGCGGGACGTAGCGCCCGCGGGCATATAAGCGGGTCAGGTTGGCGTGCCACGGAGAGGTAGGGTCGGTGGCCTGCGAATAGGTGAGGGTTCCTTGCGAGACCGGTCCGCTGCGGCGCAGCTCGGTGAACATGATCAGTGAGTCGCCGAACAGGATCCGACCGTATGGCGCGAGGTCGATGGGCCGCGCGTGGCTCGCGTCGATCGTTTCATAGCAGCCGAAGCACCCGGCGATCGGCGTACGGTGCCCGGTCTGGAGGGTGTATTGAACCTGTCGCAGCGTGGCGCTCAGCGGGATGTGGTGGGCGCGCAGCTCGGCGACCGCCTCGGCGAGCGAGTTCAGCGTGTCAGGTGCGCTCGGGTCGAGCACCCGCGGCGTGTTCAGCGGGTTCGCGGGATCGAACCGATCGAGCCACGGGAAGCCGGTCGGGATGTCGAGCAGCCAGGTGGTGAATAGCCAGGCGCCGGGATCATCGAGGCGGCCGGTGCCCCGATAAGCCCGCAGGATGGGGCAGGCGGCGCGTACGTCGACCATCATGCCCGACGGGAGCGTGATCACCGGGTGGGCGTCGCAAGCGGCAGCCAGCTGACGAGTCACGAGCGCCCCACCGTAGTTGCCGAACCGTCCGAGCATGCGCTGCATCGTGGCGATGTCAAAGTCGCGCGGCCCGAGACCGTCGGCTCCCGCCAGCCGCGCCTCGATCATCAGGTTGCCCTGCCGGGTCCGGAACAGCTGCGGGGTCTGGTAGGGACCGAGGATGGGCGAGAACTGGCCGAACGGGTGGTGCGGGTTGGCGAGCCAATACGAGTCGTTTGAGTTCTCCACCCAGTCGCGGCGGATCGTCGCCGGCAGCGAACGCGGGCCGAGGATGTTCGAGCGCGGCGCCGCCGGGTCAGAGCGCAGGCCGCACGCCGAGCGCGAGCCGTCAAGCGTGATGAGACCCAACTGCTGGTAGACGAGCTGCGGCAGGCCGGAAGGGATGCACCGAGCGGCCAGCTCGCGAGTCACGCCCGGATAGGCCCCGACGTTGGCGTAGAGCGTCTCGCCGCGATCGTCGGCGGCGGTGATGTTGAACTCGGGGTTGCTGAGGTAGCGGCGGAGCACCGCCAGCAGCTCG
>JAFAZZ010000218.1 GCA_019239375.1 Solirubrobacterales bacterium
CGGCCGGTTCGAACGGGAGGCGCGCGCGGCGGCCAGGCTCGGGCATCCCGGGATCGTCACCTTATTCGAGGCGGCGGTTGACGACGAGGGGGCCTACCTGGTCTCCGAGCACGTCCCGGGCATGACGCTCGAGCAGTTGCTCGCCCAAGGCCGGCTGTCGGACCGCGGCGTGGTGCAGATCGGCATCGCCCTGTGCGATGCCCTGTCCCATGCCCACGCCCACGGAGTGATCCACCGCGACGTCAAGCCGTCCAATGTGCTCATCCCCGACCGCCACACGACGCCCGCCCAGCTCGCTCGCCTGACCGACTTCGGCGTCGCCCGAGTGGTTGGTGCAGACGCCCTGACGCGCACCGGCGACGTGATCGGCACGGATGCCTACATGGCGCCCGAACAGGCGCAGGGGCTGCCTGCGGGGGCCTCGGCCGACTTGTTCTCGCTCGCGCTCGTCCTGTATGAGGCGCTCAGCGACGTCAACCCGCTGCGCAGCGGCGGACCCCGGATGCGGCGAGTGGGCGTTCACCTGCCGCCGTTGCGCCGGCAGCGGCGGGACCTTCCGCGCGAGCTCGGCGGGGCCGTCGACCGCGCGCTGCGCCCTCGAGGAGGGGAGCGGGGAACGCTCCAGGAGCTTCGCGGCGCGCTGGTGGCCAGCGTGGGGCGCGTGCACGATGAACCGGGGGTGGTGGCCGATCCGTGGCCGAGCCGGACCGCACGGGTCGAGCGCCGGGGTGGGAAGCGCCGGGGCGGGGAGCGCTGGGATGGGGAGCGCTGGGATGGGGAGCGCCGGGGTAGGGAGCGCCGGGCTAGGGAGCGCTGGGATGGCGAGAACTTGGGTGGCGAGAACTTGGGTGGCGAGGCGGCTCTGCCGGCGCCGGAGCACTCTGCCAAGCGGGGCGCGACCGTGCGGACCGTGCGCTGGCCCACCCGTGTGCTGGCCGGCGCCGCCGCGGCGGGTCTCGGCGTGTGGGTCGTGCGGCAGGCCCCCGGGGCGTTGCCGGTCCCGCCCGGGCTGGCCGCCCCGGCGGCGGGACTGGTCGTGGCTGCGGCGGCACGCGCCGGATGGCTGATCCTCGCGGCACTGGTGGCGGCGACACTCGCGCTGCACTCCCAACCCGAGATGGCGGCGGCGATCGTCGCCGGCGCCCTCGTCCCGGTCGCGCTCTCCCCGCGGGACGGGCCCGCCTGGCCGCTGGCCGCGGCTGCCCCGGCGCTGGCCACCCTGGGCCTGGCCACGGCCTGGCCGGCGCTCGCCGGCCTCAGCGGTCGTGCCCACCGCCGAGCCGCCCTCGCCGCGACTGGAGGTGCCTGGAACGTGCTGTGGCTGAATGGCCTTACCCACCCGCACCTCACGGTGGGCACACTCATCTGCTGCGGCATCTGGGCGCTGGCCGCGCTCACGCTGCCTTGGACCCGGAGCCGGCGGTGGCCGGCGCTCGAGTGCGTGCGTCTGACCATGTGGGCGATCGCGCTTGGCCTCGGCACCACGGCGGCCGCTCACTTGGGAGGCCCCGAATTTCACGGATCGCCGCTCCTTGGCGCCCTCATAGGGACCCTTGTAGCGTTCGTCACAAGATGGTCGGCCGTCCGCTCACGGTGGGGTCAGATGCGCATTGGATCGCGCGCCGAGCGCGTACCATCGCCTTAGCCGGCGACGGGATGTCGCGGCCCTGCCATGAGCGTTCTGAAGAGTCTGGAAAACAAAATCGCGGGCCTCGTCGAGGGTACGTTCAGCCGCGCCTTCAGGTCCGAAGTGCGACCGGTCGAGATCGCGCGCAAGCTGGCCCGAGAGATGGAAGAGCACAAGTCGTTCTCGGTCTCGCGCACGTATGCGCCCAACGAGTACCGCGTTTTCCTCTCCCCGCGCGACCGCGAGCGGTTCGCCGGCTATGAGGCCGCACTGACGGCCGAGCTGGCCGGCTATCTGCTCGAGCACGCTCGTCGAGAGCGGCTGACTCTGCTCTCACGGCCGGTGATCGAGTTTGAGACCGACGATCGGCTCGGGTTGGGTGAGTTCGGGATCCAGACCAGGGTCGCCCAGCCCGAAGACGAGCCGGTGAGCGCGGCGCCCCAGGCCCAGTCCGGACGCACGATGATCTACTCGAACGCCGAGCGGGTGTCGGAGCCGCTCGAGGAGCGGGGGCGCGCGCGGACCCAGACCGCGCTCCTCCTCATCGAGGACAGGCGGGTCGTGCTCAGCCCGGCCGGCGCCGTGATCGGACGCGGGCGCCAGTCGGACGTCGTCTTGACCGACCCCAACGTCTCGCGCCAGCATGCGGAGATCCGGCCGCGCGGCGGATCCTGGGTCATCACCGATCTCGGCTCGACAAACGGCTCACAGCTCAACGGGCGGCGCATCGACGGCTCCGAGGTCCTCCGGCCGGGGGACGAGATCGAGCTCGGCGCCTCGCTGCTGACCTTCAGCCTGGAGTAATCGCGATGCTCGCGCCCGTCTCGGTCGCTCTGAAGTTCGGCTTCCTGATCGTTCTCTATCTGTTCCTCATGTGGGTGGCTTGGAGCGCTCTGCGCGATCTGCGCCGGGGGCGAGGCGGGCCGGTCCGCTCGGATCGAGAGGCCGCCTACGACGCCACCGGCATGTATGACGCGGCGAGCAATTTCGCTGAAGCGGACGAGGACGGATTCGAGCCGCGCCTCATGGTGGAGCGCGCGCCCGGGCACGAGAGCGGGAGCGCGTATGAAATTCCCACCCGCGGCGCTACTCTCGGCCGGGGAGACGTCGAGATCCGGCTCGACGATCCGTTCGCCTCCGCGCACCACGCCCGCCTCTCGCGGGAGGGCCACGTCGTCGTGATCGAGGACCTCGGATCCACCAACGGGACCTATCTGAACGAAGAGCCGCTGAGCGGGCCTCAGCCGCTGCACCCGGGCGACCGGATCAGAATCGGCGACTCCGAGTTCTGCTACGAGCAATGAAGGCACCATTCGTCATCCGAGTCCCGCCGCCCGCGAGAATCGGCGCGTGATCATGCTGCGCGCAGCGGAGGTCGTCTGCAAGACGGACACGGGCCGACAGCGCCGCGACAATGAGGACAGCGCATTCGCGCGTCCCCCGGTGTTCGTGGTCGCGGACGGAATGGGCGGCGCCCAGGCGGGCGAGGTCGCGTCGAGGATCGCGATCGAGGCGTTCGAGCATGGCCTGCCCGGCGACGGCAGCGCCGAGGAGCGGCTGGCCATGCGGGTTCGCGAGGCCAACCACCAGATTTACGAGCGCTCGAAAGCAGACCGCGGCAGGGCCGGCATGGGCACCACGCTGACCGCGGTGTATGTCGATGCCGCCCACGTGGCGATCGCCCACGTCGGCGACAGCAGGGCCTACCTGTTCCGGGACGGTACGCTCCAGCGCCTCACCCAGGATCATTCGCTGGTCGATGAGCTGGTCCGGCGCGGCAAGCTGACCGAAGAGCAGGCCGCAGAGCATCCCCAGCGTTCGATCATCACTCGGGCGCTCGGCCCTGAGCCCGACGTCGAGGTCGACACCTGGACCTATCCAGGCCGGTCGCGTGACGTGATCCTGCTCTGCTCAGACGGCCTCACCTCGATGATCTCGGAGGACCGGGTCAGGGCGATCCTCGCCTCGCACGAGAATCTCGAGGCGGCGGCGGAGGTGCTGATCAACGAGGCGAACGAGGCGGGCGGCCGCGACAACATCACCGTGGTCCTGTTCCGCCTCGAGGACCTCGACTCGAGCGACGGCGGGCCCGACCAGGCGACGATCGTAGGCATGACGGTGCCGGCCCGGGCGTCCGGAGCTGTCGACGACGGCGGGCAGGCCTTCGAGAGCAGGGCGAGGGCCGAGCGATCCAGAGGCTCGACAGCGGTCGCGGTGGCTTCCGCACCCGCACAACCCAAAAGCAAAAGAACGCCACCAGTTGCGCCTCCGTCCGGCACCCGGCGGCTGCACCCCCGCCCGCCGGTGGCCCAGCGCAGGGAGCGGCGCTTTGGAAAGGCGCTCGCGGCCCTCGCGGCCACCGTGATCGTGCTGGCTCTGATCGGCGGCGGGGGCTACCTGGCCAGTCGCCAGCTGTACTTCATCGGCACCAACAGCCAGGGCGTGGTCACGGTCTACCGCGGCCTGCCTTACAACCTTCCCTTCGGCGTGCCGCTGTACGAGACCTACTATGTCTCGGGCGTCCCCGCCTCGGTGATCCCGGCCGCGCGGCGGGCCGGGCTCCTGAACAACAACCTTCGCTCGCAATCGGATGCGACGTCGCTCGTGATGGACCTCGAGCAGGGGAGGATCTCGCCGTGAGCGCCCGCAGCGGGAGCAGCCGGTGATGCCAGATCACGGGGGCATACGGTGAGCGCGCGAAACCGCGAGCTCCTCGGACTGATCCCGGCATCGCTGCTCGTCACGGCGGGCTTCGCCGGCGTGTTCATCCAGCGCTCGAACGCCCTGTCGAATGTGTCGCTCACCTACGGTGCGCTGTTCCTCGGGCTGTGCATCGCCGCACACGTGTTCATCCGGCTGACCCTCCCGCGCGCCGACCCCTACCTGTTCCCGCTGGTCGCGGTGCTGGCCAGCTTCGGGCTCGTGATGATCTACCGGATCAGTCCCACACTGGCGCGCCAGCAGGCGCAGTGGTTCGTGCTCGGCCTGGTCTTGTTCGCGGGGACGATCATCGTGTTCCGCGACTACCGCAAGCTCGAGCGATACCGCTACACGATCGTGCTCGTCTCGCTCGGGCTGCTTTTGCTCCCGCGCCTGCCCGGTATCGGCTACGCCGCCAACGGTGCCTACCTCGGTGTACGGATCCCTGGCCTGTTTGTGTTCCAGCCGGCGGAGTTCGCCAAGATCGGCTTGGTCGTGTTCCTGGCCAGCTACCTGCGGGACACCCGGCAGGTGCTGGTGCAAGGTGGACGGCGGTTCCTCGGCGTGACTTTGCCGCCGCTCAAGCAGTTCGGCCCGGTCGTAGTGATCTGGGGCCTGGCGATGGGCACGCTCGTCATATTGAGTGACACCGGCTCATCGGTGATGTTCTACGGCGGCCTCTTGGCCATGCTGTACGTCGCGACCAACCGGCTGTCGTTTGTGGTGATCGGCTTGATCGCCGCGGCCATCGGGTTCTGGTACCTAGGCACGCACATACCCCACATCCACGCCCGCGTGGAGACATGGCTGCATCCGCTGAATCCCCGGCTGTACCACGCTCCGCTCGGCAGCTATCAGGTCGCCAACTCGATGTTCGCGCAGGCGGCGGGCGGCCTCTTCGGCCAGGGCTTCGGGCGCTCCGCGCTGAGCTTGCCGAGCGGGGGCGCGCTGCTGCCGTTTCCCCAGACCGACATGATCTACGCGGTGATCACCGCCGAGGTGGGTCTGTTCGGGGCGGTGGCGGTGCTGATCACCTACCTGATGTTCGTGGCCCGCGGGTTCAAGACGGCGCTGCTGGCCCGGGACTCGTTCTCGACGCTGCTGGCGGTCGGACTGAGCTCAATGTTCGCGCTTCAGGTGTTCGTGATCGTGGGCGGGGTGACGCGGGTGATCCCGCTCACCGGCGTGACGCTCCCGTTCATTTCCTACGGCGGCTCGTCGATTGTGGCCAACCTGGTGCTGCTGGCGTTGCTCCTGCTGGTCTCCGATCGCGCGCGGAGGCCGGCGTGAGCGCGCCGATCGTGCGCCTATTCGCGGTGGTCGTGTTGCTCTTTGCGCTGCTGGTCCTGTTCACCTCGCGCTGGACGGTATTCCAGGCTGCGTCGCTGAACAACAACCCGCTCAACGTACGGACGCTGCTCGACGAGCTGCAGATCAAGCGCGGGCGCATCCTGGCCGCGGACGGAACCGTCCTGGCGCGCTCGGTGCCGGCGCCCGCGCACACCTGGAGTCGCACCTATCCGACCGATGGTCTCTTCTCCCAGCCGGTCGGCTATTCGATCGCTGCGCAGGGGCGCTCGGCCGGCCTGGAGCAGTCCGCCGGGTCGGATCTGCGCGGCGTCCAGACCGGGCTGAGCTCGATCTTCGGGCAGCTGAGTCCGCGACCGGTGGGCGATGATGTGTACACCACGCTCGACGCCAAGGCCCAACGGTTGGCCGTCTCGCAGCTCGGCGGCCGGGCGGGCTCGGTCGTCGCGCTCGATCCGCGCAATGGCGCCGTGCTCGCCATGTACGCCAACCCGACCTACGACAACAACCACGTCGACAAGCTCGGTCCAGGTCAATCGACCTTCAACAACTCGACCCAGGCGGCGTGGCCGCCGGGCTCGACGTTCAAGGTCGTTACCGCGACGGCGGCGATCGACAGCGGCAAATACACGCCGAACTCGGCGGTCAATGGCGATTCACCCAAAACGATCTCCGGCGTCCCGCTCCAGAACGACAACAACCAGAGCTTCGGGAACATCGATCTGACCACCGCGCTGACTTTCTCGGTCAACACGGTGTGGGCCCAGGTCGCCGAGCACGTAGGCCGGCGCACGATGACTGACTACATGAAGCGGTTCGGCTTCTACGCCAAGCCACCGCTCGACTATCCGCCGCTACAGATGCGAGCGAGCGTCCCGGTCGCGCCGAATGGGCACCCGTATCCGCCCGGAAGCCCGAACGAGGACATCGGGCGGATCGGGATCGGCCAGGGCGGCCTGCTCGTGACGCCGCTCCAGATGGCGATGGTGGCCGCTGCGGTGGCCAACCACGGAGCCCTGATGAAGCCCCATCTAACGGACCGGGTGGTCGACCAGGACGGGCGCACGGTCAGAACGACCGACCCGACCGTGTCAAGCCAGGTGATGAAACCCTCGACGGCGCAGCAGTTGTCGCTGATGATGCGGCGTGTGGTCGAGGAAGGCACCGGGACGCCCGCTCAGCTCGGCGGCATCTCCGTGGCCGGCAAGACGGGCACCGCCTCGATCGGCGCTCCCGGCTCGGGCCTCACCCAGCCGTGGTTCATCGGATTCGCGCCGGCGGATAACCCCAAGGTGGCGGTCGCGGTGACGGTCGCGCAGACCCAAGGCGGCTTCGGCGGCACGATCGCCGCGCCGATCGCCAAGGCGGTGATGCAGACGCTGCTGGCAGAAGGCAAGTGATGGCAGGCCTCGGCGCCGGCACGATCGTCGATGGTCGCTACAAGGTCCTCTCGCGTCTTGGGTCTGGGGGCATGGCCGACGTGTTCCTGGCCGAGGACGAGCAACTCGGCCGCAAGGTCGCGCTGAAGCTGCTCTACCAGCGGTTCGCCGAGGATCCCGGATTCGTCGAGCGGTTCCGGCGCGAGGCCCAGGCGGCCGCCGGGCTACAGCATCCGAACGTCGTCAGCGTGTACGACCGCGGCGCCTACGACGGGACGTACTACATCGCGATGGAGTACCTGCCCGGCCGCTCGCTCAAGCAGCTGATCCGTTCCGAGGCGCCGCTCGATCCGGTGCGAGCGATCGACATCACGCTGCAGATTTTGAAAGCGGCTCGTTTCGCCCACCGGCGCGGTGTGATCCACCGCGACCTGAAGCCGCACAACGTGATCGTGGATGACTCCGACCACGCCAAGGTGACCGACTTCGGGATCGCCCGCGCGGGCGCTTCCGACATGACCGAGACCGGGTCGA
>JAFAZZ010000264.1 GCA_019239375.1 Solirubrobacterales bacterium
AGCTGCTGTGCGCCGATCCGCGCCTAACAGCTCAGTCCCGGCGAGCACGGCCGAAGAGCTCAAGCAGTTGGCCGAGTTGCGCGACAACGGCTCCCTCACCGCCGAGGAGTACCAGGCGGCGAAGGAGCAGTTACTGCATGGCTAGAAGGCTTTCCTTGGGTTTGCCGATCGTCGCCGCGGAGCGCTTCTAATTGCGTGCGGCAGCAGTAAGCCGACCCACTGCTCTTCGCCGAACAACCTCAAGAGCGCGATTCAGGCCCTACCGCAGACGGACGTCGTGAAAAACGGCACCAACGCCTTCAAGTCGGCCGTGGACAAGGTGCAGAGCGATGTCCAGGCCGTTGTGAACGGCGCCAAGAGTGATTTCCCGAACGAGTCGAGCGCGCTCGAGACCTCGGTTAATGGGCTCACCAGTGCCGCCAAGCAGCTCGCGAGCAATCCCTCGGCCGCGGCGATTGCTCAGGTGGTGAGGAACGTGTCGGCCGTGTCGACCGCAGCCAAGAACTTCGCCACCGCAACCTCGTCGAAGTGCAGCTGACGACGGCTTCTCAGAGGCCGGTCTCGGCTGTGACCCGGCCGGACTTCACCGCCTCGCTCAGCGCGCTGTAATCGGCCTCGTTCTGATCGGCATAGGTCCGCGAAAACTCCAGGATTGCGCGATCGAACTGACTGCCGCCGCCGAGGTAGGCCGCGATCGCGATCCGATCGCCGCTGCGGGCGTGCGCCCGCGCGAGCGTCCAACCGCACAGCTTGCCGTACACCGACATCCCTTGCGGCACCATCTGCTCGATCTCGGCCGAGCCCTTCCAGTCCTTGAGCTGGCGCCCATAGAAGTCGCGAGCGACGCCGTCAATCCCAGCCTTGATGTGGATCCAGCCGAGGAAGATGTCGCTCGTCGCCTGCATCAGCCGCTGCCCAGCGACGACGCGATGGCCGTGGTTCTTGAACTCACTCGGGCCCAGGTGTTCCTCGAGCACGGAGGCCTCGGCTTCCTTGAGCTGCAGGAACAACGGGTCATCGCCGTCGCGCCCGAGGGTCAACGCGATCCAGGCACGCGTCCCGACGCTGCCCACGCCGACCACTTTGCGCGCGAAGTCCGCGAGCTGGAACTGCTCGAGCAGCGCGCGGCGGTCGTCCTGGAGCGACAGCCGGAACTGCGAGAGGAGCTCGCGCAGCCACGCCAACCATTCCTCTCCCTCGGCATCGGGTAGGAGCACCCGCAGAGGCACGATCAGTGGCGATTGGTCGACGATCTGGGCGCGGCCGTCGACGCGCTCGGCGAGCTTCGAGAAGGCGGACATGCTGTCGCGCGTCTGCGCCTTGGCCAAGGCGCGCTGGGTCCGCTTCACCATCCTGGGCGCGAACTGGGAGGCGTAGCGCTCAAGCAGCGGCTCCACCTCCAGCCGCGCGTACCACACTTCGAGGTTGCGCATGCCACCGAACTCGCGCATCGCCCCGCGATACGCGCCGACGGTGTCGAGGACGATCCGATCCTGGTCTTTGACGCCGTAGCCGTTGTCGCGGGCAGCGATCAGCATGCTGACCACCAGCCGCTTGACGTCCCACTCCCACGGCCCGGGAAGTGTCTCGTCGAAGTCGTTGATGTCGAACACGAGCCGGCGCTCGGGCGATGCGAAAACGCCGAAGTTCGACAGGTGCGCGTCACCGCAGCACTGAACGTCCATTCCCGAGCTGGGTGTATGCGCCAGGTCCGTAGCCATGATCTTGGCCGCACCGCGGTAGAAAGTGAATGGCGAGACGAGCATCCGCCCGTAGCGAATCGGAACCAGCTCGGGCACGCGCGTAAGCGCCTGGAGCTGCAGCAGGTCGACCGGATCGGACCGGCCGGACGGCGCCTCGAAGCTCGCGTGGCTCGAGCGCGGTACCGCGGAGCGTGCCTGCTTGCCGTGCGCGATTCGCTCGGCGACCGTGAGATGAGGAACCGAGTGCGCGGTCCTCGGAGCTGTCGTTGTCATCGGAGGATCGTCGCAGCCGGTGCAGGCGGCTCCATCATTCGATGCGGGTGAAATCTCAGCGTGGGCCACCGGGGGGTGCTTTCCGACCACGGCCAGACGCAGGGCGCCAGGTTCAGGCAACGCAACGGCTACAACCTGCACAATTTGGTGGCGCGCTCGATCGCCGGCGGAAGCGTGGCGCACATGGGTGGCGGAGACGAGCACGATGCCGAGGTGAGCCATGCGGTGGCCGAGGCCACCGGGCGGAGCCCGCAGAGCGAGGACGAAGCTGCTGTCGGCGAGGACGACGTGATTGTGCTTGCGTCGGCAATCTAGGGCCCATCTATCTGATGGAGGAACCGCGCCGGCTCCACCAGGAGGAGATCGAGGAGCGTCACCCGCGGCTGCTCGAGACGCTACGCCGGCATCCCGACATCGGCTTTCCGCTCGTCCGTTCCCGCGCGCGAGGTGCGGTCGTCCTCGGTCCTGGCGACGTCCATTACCTGGCCGACGACGCCGTCGAGGGCGAGGATCCGCTCGTCCCGTTCGCGCCCACCGCCGCCGATCATCTTCGCCGCACGGACAACTTCGACAACGTCGCCGACATCATGGTGGGCAGCTTCTACGACCCCGAGCTCGAGCAAGGCTGCGCGTTCGAGGAGCTCATCTCGTTCCACGGCGGACTCGGCGGTCCGCAGACCCAGCCGTTCACCCTGCACCCGGTGGAGCTCGCGCTGCCCGCGGCGCCGATTCGGGGCGCGCCACCGCGGTGCATGACGTGCTGATGGGCTGCGCCGCATGTTGCACGGTGCGCCGGCGCCACCGCCCGTTGATCTTGGGGTTTCGGTTCGTTCGGCGTCCTCCGGATGACCTTGCGGCGGGTGCGTCAGGCGAGGTAGGGGCGGCGTGCGCGCCGCAGCCGCGCCGGGTACCCCGTCCTGAGAGTGGTCGTGTCAGCGTCGCGCGCGTCGGGGCGCGGCTGCGGGAGACGCACCGGTGCCGGCGGCTGCCCTGAGTCACGCGGGCCCGTACCTCTGGCCCTGGGCGCCGCGACCCGGACCTCTGGCGCCGCTGACTCGACCCGTACATATGGCGCGCCGACGTACCCCTGGCGACCCGACGTACCCCCTGGGGTCAAAACGGCGCACTTGGCGCCGCCGGCGGGTCGAGTGCGCGGTTGTCACCCGTATAGGTGGCCGAACATGCATTCGGCAAATTAAAGAGGGCGAATGCGTAGATATGCCCCCCGTCGGCGCGCGCCGAACCCGGACCACTGGCCAACCACCGCCCCGGCCAACCCACCACCCGGGGCAACCCACCAACCACCGCCCCGGCCAACCCACCACCCCGGGGCAAACCACCAACCACCGCCCCGGCCAACCCACCACCCCGGGGCAAACCCACCGCCGGCATACGACGGCCGCCGGCGGAACCCCGCCGGCGGCCGCGTCCTGGATTCCTGTGAACCCCCAGTCCCTACTGGCCGAGAATGAGCGCCTTCTGCTGCGAGAACTCCTCGTCGGTGAGGATGCCCTGCTCGTGCAGCTTGCCGAGCTCCTGCAGGCGAGCCACGTCCTCGGAGCTCACGCCTCCGGACGGAGCCGGGGCGGCCGGTGGCGGCGGCGGAGCGGCCGGTGGTGGCGGTGCCTGCGCCATGGCGGACTGCTGGCCGGCGTAGAACGCCTGCTCCTGTTGCTCCTGCTGGACTCGTTCGCGGTGCTTGCCGTACGCATACGCGCCTCCGCCGACCGCGGCGGCCCGCAGCAGCGGGCGGCGCCTGATGAACGGCATCGCGGTTAGCCCTCCTCGGGTATGTCGAGCCCGAGCGCGACCATGATCTCGGGCGCGGCGGCGATGACCCTGGGCCCGCCGACCTGCGGCGCCACCGCCACCAGAACGCCCAGGATGTGCTCAGGCGTGACGCCGTCGGCCAGCGCGTTGCCGAGCTGCCAGGCGTAGGACGCCGGCGGGGCATCGAGGGCGACCAGTGCGGCGATCT
>JAFAZZ010000295.1 GCA_019239375.1 Solirubrobacterales bacterium
GGATCGCCGCAAGACCCTAGGGGTAATGTGCCAAAGTTCGTCTGCGTGGGACGGATCAGAAGTGATTAGAGCGCGCGTTGTGCTGCTGCTGTTGGCGGCGAGCGCCGCACTAGCGGGGGCGCCTGTCGCGAGATCGGCGTCGACGCGCCCGGGGCAGTTGGATCACACCCCGATGCGTGAGAGCTTGCCCCGGATCACCGGAACTGCGCAGGTCGGCTACGTCCTGCACGCGCACCCGGGACGATGGATCGGCGCCGCCGGCTTCACCGATCACTGGCAGCGCTGCAATGCGTACGGCGCACGCTGCATCACGGCTTACACGCGGCAGCACGGGCTGTACTCCAAGTCAACATTCAAGCTCACGAAGAGCGAGGTCGGTTACCGGATGCGGCTCAGCGTGACCGCGCGGAATCGATGGGGAAAGCGCACCGCGTGGTCGCACATGACCGCGAAGATCAGGAAGGCAGATTCCCCGACCCACAGCTCCGGGTCGACCATCCTGTGGCCTGGCGGGTGGGCCGGTGGCGGCTTCGGCTCGGGCGCCGGCGGCTCCGGCGCAGGAGGCGTGAATGTCGGTACGGGTCAGTCGGTGGGGTTCTGGTTGGCGTGGGACTCGAGCATGAAGGAGTCGCAAATCCCGTGGAACGCCTTGACGCAGGTTGACTTGTTCGGGCTCGAGACGACGAATGGGACCGGGCTGGACACCACGAGCTTAGGGATCTACCCCAACGTCGACGTGCCCGCGTGGGTGCAAATGGTCCATTCGCACGATCGCCTGGCGTTGATCACGATCGGCGGGATCTCCGACCAGAACTGGCACAACGCCTGTGACGAGACCAACCGGATCGGATTTGTCTCGAACCTCGTCAACTACATGAAGGCGAACGGGTTCGACGGGGTCGATCTCGACGTCGAAGACGGTGCCTGGACCGGCATGCTCCCGCCGGTCGCGCCGTGGAGCGCGTGCATTCAGGCGATCACCCAAGCGGTCCACGCGACCACCACAGCGGCGGGCGCCACACCGATCGTATCGACCGACGTCGATCAAACGTGGATGGCGCCGTATGTCGGGGGGTTTGCTGCCTATCCCGACCAGTTCAACCTGATGGGGTACCAGAGCAACTGCGACAGCAGCTGCATGGCGCGGCAGATCCAGGCCATGCAGACGAAGGGCAAGGTTTCATCTGTGTCGAAGATGACCATCGGGATGGATGTAGATCATGGCGACACAGGGATGACGGTCACTTCCGCGCTGTGCGGGGTCGTCGCCAAATACGCCGCTGACGCCGGCCTGGCTGGGGTGATGGTTTGGACGATCCAGGGCGACGGCTCAAGCCATCCTTGCCTCGACCAGATCGCGCCGTACGTCACGCCGCCAAGCTGATCCACCACAATCGGCTTCAGCTCGAGCTCGCCGGCGCGGCACGTGGCCCTCCCGAGCTCATCGGTCGGTGCAGGGCTCGCCGCCGTGAGGCGATCCTTACGAAAACCTCACGCAAGTATCGGCTTTCAGGGCCGTTCTCTCATCGACAGGCCAAACTAGCGATGTCCGCTGGGCACGTGAAGCCAGCAGGGAAGAGGAGCGCCTCGCGTGAAGAAATCGACTACATACCGCCAAACATTTCGTCGCCACCGGCTTCTACTGAGCGTTCCGATCGTGATCGCAGTGCTGATCGCGGGCGTGCTCACCGTCATGAGCCCGAAGTCGTATGAGTCGACGGCAAGTTTGTGGGTCGATAACCCGGCGACGACAGACTCCTCGCTCGGCAACCTCAATCCCGCGATGACGCCGCCCTCCACGCAGGAGCAGAACGTGGCGACCGAGTTGCTTGCCACCCAGGACTTTGATCTCAAGGTCGGTCACAGCTCGGCTCTAGGGCCTTACCTGGCGTCTCACAAAGGCGGCGGCATCCCGATCCTGAGCAGCGGCGGCGGTTCGCTCAACTCGCAGATAATCGCGGCGCTCCAGCCGCCCGCCGTCACCACGGCCGTGCCCGGCCCGCAGGTGCTGCAGATCAGCTTCTCCGGTCCGACCCCGGCCGTCGCGCAGAACACCCTGCAGACGATCATCACCGAGCTTCAGAAGGACAGCGCGACGTACAGCCAGCAGCACAGCCAGGGTGCGATCCAGTACTACGCCGGCCAGGTCGATACTGCGACGCAGGCGCTCCTCGCGCTGCGCAACCAAGCCGATGCGTACCGAAGCCAGCACCCGGCCGCTCCGGCAACCGATCCCAACCTCACCGCGTTCCAGGCTGCGGAGACGTCTGCGGGGAGCCAGATCGCCCAGGCCCAGGCGGGTCTGAGCGCGGCCAAGGCCGCGCTGAAGGGCGGGTCGAGCGGGAGCGAGGTCGGCGTCATCGACAACGCAACGTTCCCAACAGGGCCGACAAGCGGCAAGAAGAAGCAGCTCGAGGGGATCCTTGGCGGGCTGGTGGCCGGGCTTCTGATCAGCTTCCTCGGGACGATTGCCTTGACCCGCCGCGAGTCTGATCCGTGGGAAGACGAGCTTGCCGAGGCGGCCGGGCCGGGTGGCCCAGCGCATCCTGGAGCCATGCCCGCTTCTGCCCAGGGCTACCGCGACCAGCCATACGCGTTCGGCGCGCCTGGAGCTGGAGCTGGGCACACGAACGGCAATGATGCGGCGGAGGTCACCAGTCGCGGCGGGCGGTTGCACTCGCACGGCGCGCCGAACCCTCCGGCGACTAGCCGCCGGATGGCGGGCACGCGCCACGACGCTCCATCGGGACTCGACGCCTCCATCATCTCCGATTACCGCACGTAGCCTCCGGTGACGTACTGGGGATACCTGCTCCTGGCCGCCTTCGTCGCGCTCGGCCTGACCGAGCGCCTGACCTGGCGTAAGGCCGGCAAGACAGCCCTGATCGTGACCGTCGTGGCGATCGTCGTAGCCTTCGCCAACATCGGCGGCCTGCGATGACGGCAATAGCGGCTGCCGCTGACTCGCGCTCAGAGGTGAGGACGGCAGCGCGGGGCATGGCGTTCGGGTTGGCGCTCCTCGCCGGCGCCACGGTCTTCGGGCTCCTCGCGGGCGTCTTGGCGGCCGACGGGAAGGCCATTGATGTCGTCGGGCTCGCGGTGGTGCTGCTCCCGGTCGCCCTGTGGAAGCGGCCGCAAATCGGGCCGATCGTCGTGCTCTGCGTGGCGGTTCTGTTCGAGCAGGTCGTCTCGACGGCGACCCCCCAGGCTGGGTGGGTGCCCGGGATCGGCGACGTCCTTCCACCCCCGCCCCTGCTCATCACGTCTCACGTCCACATTTTCGAAGGGATCGGTTCGATCCACCTCGAGGGGGCAGATCTGCTCCTGTTCCTGGTTACCGTGGTCTTCCTCTGGAGGACAAAGCCGGCCGAGCGGGCCTGGCCACACTCGCACGTGAGCCGGTCGATGGCGTGGCTGCTCGGCGCGGTGCTGCTCGGGATCTTCATCGGGGTCAGCCACCACGGTCAGATGCGGGTGGCCTTGATGGAGTCGAGGCCCTATGTATATCTGGCCGCGGCCTACGTGCTGACCGCGACGCCGATCCGAACTCGTTCCGCGATGCGCAGCGTCCTATGGGCGTTCGTGATCGCCACCGGACTCAAGGCCGCCCAAGGCGTGTACGAGTTCTTCCGGGTGATGAGCTGGCACCCACGGCCGGAGGCGGTGATGGGCCACGAGGACGCCTACACCTTCGGCGTCTACATCTTCCTGCTTGTGGCCCTCTGGCTGTTTGACGCGCCGATGGGCAAGCTGCGCAAGGTCGCGACGTGGATCCTGCCCCTCGTCATGGCCGCCAATCTGTTCAACAACCGTCGCGCGGCTTGGCTCCTGCTCGGAGGCGGGATGATCGCCTTGCTTGTCATCGGCTGGCGATGCCTTCCGGACCGCCGTCCGAGGATGAAGAAGATCCTGATCGGCCTGCTCATATTCTCCGCGGGATACATCCCTGCGTACTGGAACAAGACCGGCACCCTGGCCCAGCCGGCTCGCGCCATTCACTCGATGATCTCACCGGACGTGCGTGATGCCGCCTCCAACCTCTACCGCACCCAGGAGGACGCGAACCTGAAATACAACATCCGCCAGGGAGGTGTGCTCGGGAAGGGCTTCGGTGTGCCGATCAACTACGCGCTGCCGATCGTCGACATCAGCAAGACCGATCCAGAAATCAAGTTCATTCCGCACAACGGCGTGCTCTACATCCCAATGCGGATGGGCCTCCTCGGCACCATCGCCTTCTGGACGCTGCTGGGAACCGGCATCATCGCCGGCTGCCGGTTGGCCAGATCCCGCGAGCGCGAGATGGCAGTCCTCGGAGGCGTGCTCGCCGCTTCGCTCGTCGCGTATGCCCTCGAGGGAGCGACCGATCAGGGGTTCTACTTCTACCGGATCGCGTTCATCACCGGAGTCTTCCTCGGCCTCGCCGAGGCCGCGCGCCGCATCCAGCGGACCAACCCCTTGGCCTTCCCAGCGTGGCTTCGAGCGCCGAGCATGGTGCCGGCGCCGACAGTCGTCGGCCCCGCGCCGGCCGGCGTGGCCACATCGTCCAAGCCCCCGCGCGAGCCAGCCCTCGTTCCGTTGGCCGCCGACGTGGTGACACCGCTCGCGCCGCCGCGCAGGCTGACGCTCGTACCGCTGCCCGCCGAGCGCACGCTTGACACCCGCCTGACCGGCCTGTGCAGTGGCCGGCGGGACGACATGGCGATGAACGGCGGCGAGTTGGACGGTCACCCGCCGGCGCACGAGGGCGAACGGCGCAAGCCACCTATCAGGTCGCGACGCTGGCATCGGCCAGCCGGGTCGGGTCCCGGCGAGTAGCGCGGCTCCACGCCTTTCCCCGGCGGCCCACCCACATGGCCAATTCAGCTCCGCGCCCGCCGCAAGTATCGCGCTCGCCCGCGCGTTTCTTCGCCGACAGCGCCGACCGTCTCGTTGGTTTCGTGACTCCAGTCGCCTCCGTGACTGGGCGACGCGCCGAGCACCTCCTGCCGCGGGCGCGGCACGGCCCCCGACAGCCGGGTTACGGCGCTGCACTATGTTCACGGAAGAGCTTCAACTCCAGCGAAGGAATGACAGAGTGATAGCCACGGCACAGCCGGATGCCGGGACGCGCGCTCACGCCGAGCCAGAGCCGGTGGATGCGGGAACCCCAGCGAAGCTGTTCGTGCTACGCGTTATCCATTTTGTGACGAACTATGTCGTAAGCCAGCTTCCGAGCTTCGGCCTCCGCCGAATCTGGTATCGCCACGCCGTCGGCGCCACAATTGCCCCGGATGCCGGCATCCATCTCGGGTGCTACGTCTGGTCTTACACGTCGCGTCAGGTGAAGCGGACGGGGTTCCGGATCGGCGCCCGCTCCCGCATCAACCGGGGCTGCTGTCTGGACGCCCGTGGACGACTCGATATCGGGCAGGACGTCAGCATCTCACGGGAAGTGACGATTCTGACCGCTTCGCACGCGGTTAATGCTCGCGATTTTCGTGTCGAGCTCAGACCTGTCGTGATCGAGGACAACGTGTGGATCGGGACGCGCGCGGTGGTCCTTCCGGGCGTGACGGTCGGCCGTGGATCGGTCGTCGCCGCCGGATCGGTCGTGACGAGGGACGTCCCCGCGCTGTCGATGGTGGCCGGAGTGCCCGCGCGCACAGTCGGCATGCGTGACCCAGCCGCTGCGGAGTACCTGCTCGACTCTCCGTTTCCCCTCTTCGAGTGATGCGCGGCGGGACCCTCGGATCAGGCAGCGAGCTCGAGTCGCCGAGCTATCTCCTTACCGAGCCGGTCCGCAACCATCGGGCCCAGGCGGTGCGGGTCATCTCAGCCGCGCACCAGGCGGTCGGTCTCAAAGGACTCGAGCTCACCTTCGATCGGACGCCACCGGCGCACCGCCACGAGCCACAACCCGAGGGCTCGTCCGGTCAGCCAGCAGCCGATCGCCCTCGGATTGCACGCAACCTCGGCGCTCTGGCGGGGGGACAGCTCGTCACGTGGACCATGACGCTGATATGGACCCTGATTGTTCCGCGCGCCCTCGGCCCGGTCGGTCTCGGCATCGTCGTCTCCGCCCAGTCGGTGGCGGGGGTGCTCGGCATCGTTCTGGGCCTCGGCACCCGCCAGTACCTGGTCCGCGAGATCGTTCTGCGCCCGGATCACGGCCCAAAGCTGGTTGGCACTGCTCTCGTCCTACGGCTGATGCTGGCTCCGCTGGTCGGACTTGCCGCTGTGCTGTGGGCGTATCTCGCTCACTACTCGCATGACGCCGCGGTCGTCCTCTACCTGATCACGGCCATGACGATCTTCACGCTCCTGGCCGAGCCGATGCAGGCTGGCTTCCAGGCGATTGAGCGGATGAAGTATCTCGCCTTGGCTGACGTGTTCAACAAGTCCGCGCAGAGCGTGATCGGCATCGCCCTGATAATCGGCGGCTTCCGGGCGGTCGGAATCGCGTCGAGCATGGCCTGCATCGCCGGCATCGTCGTAGTCCTCAACGTCCTGTGGCTGCGGCGGTTCCTGGCCATCGACATCAGGACGTCTGCGCGCAGGCTCCGCACCATGACCAAGCAGAGCATCTCGTTCTGGGCGTTCGGCCTGTTTGCCTTCGTCTACTTCTGGATCGACACGATCATGCTGACCCTCATGACCTCGCCACACGTCGTCGGCTGGTACGGCGCGACGACGAACGTCCTCCAGACGCTCATGTTCCTGCCGGTCATGGTGTCCACCGCGTGGCTGCCCAGGCTGGTCAACGCGGCGTCTACAAGTCGCCGCCACCTGGTCGAGATCGCGCGGACGCCCGTCGAGTTCGTGCTGATCATCAGCGTGCCGATAGCCGCCGGCACAGCCCTCGTCGCCAGCTCTCTGATTCACGTCGTGTACGGCCCGCGGTTTGCCAACGCGACTCCTGTCCTGATGGTGCTCGCCGGCTGCATACCGTCGCTGTATCTGAACATCATGCTCGCCCAGGTCCTCCTCGCCGAGAAGCGGCAGGCGCTATGGACAATCGTCATGGCGGGTGCCGCCGTCATCAACCCGCTGTTCAATCTCGTCCTGATCCCGGCGACGCAGACGCGCTTCCACAACGGCGCGATCGGGGCAGCTATCAGCCTCGTGCTCACCGAGCTGCTGATGGTCGGCGTCGGCTTGATCCTCGTCGACCGTCGGGTATTCACACGAAGCTCGCTGAAGCGATGCGCGCTGGCCATTGCGGCGTCCGCCGGGATGTGGGGCGCGGCGTACGCAACGCGACCGCTCGGGTCGGGACTGTCCGTCCTCGCCGGAGTCCTCACGCTCGCGATTCTCGTCGCCGCTCTCCGCATCCCGTCGCCCGAGGAACTGGCGCTCGTCCGCGCCGGTGTCCGGCGGCTGCGCGGCCGCGGAGCCGCGCTCCGCGCCGAGCCCCAAACGAGCACGGGCTGAGGGAGCGCCCAGAAGAAGGCAACCTTGGTTTCCGTTCCTTACGAGGAGCTACGTATGAGCTATTCCCGGCTGACCACACAGGACCTCAAGGTCAGACTCACCCGGTTCCCCGGGATCTATGCTCGGGCGCGTCTTCCGTACGCGACCGCCCGCTTTCTCATGCGCCGTCCGCATGACATGGACTACGCGGCGTTTGCCCTCTTTGCGCGCAGCGATGGCCTCTTCCTGGACATCGGTGCCAATGCGGGCATGTCCTCCATGTCGCTTCGCATCTATCAGCCCCACGCCCACATTCTTGCGATCGAGCCGAATCCGTACCACGAGCCCGATCTCAAGTGGACGCAGCGAGTGGTCCGTCGGATGGACTACAGAATCTGGGCGGCCGGAGACGTCGACGGCGAGGCGGACTTTTACATACCGGTTTACCGGGGTGTTCCCATCACAGCCGAAGCCTCACTCGACCGCGAGTTCGTGCAGGAGAGCCCGAGTTTGCGCAATCAGCTGGGGGCGCGAATGGACTCACCGGACTTCAAGATCGTCCACCGACGTGTCGCTGTGCGCCGGATGGATGACCTGCATCTCACCCCCGCCTTCGTGAAGATCGACGTCCAAGGGCATGAGCAGGCTGTCCTCGAGGGCATGGCCACGACCCTGGAGCAATGTGGCGCTCCCGTGCTCGTCGAGGCTCCCTCACCGCAGACCGCGGCTTTCATGGCCTCGTTCGGCTACCGCCCTTACACTTATGACCACGAGGCCAATCGCCTCGTCCCCCTGAACGGGCACCCGGTTACGAACGTCATGTTCACGCGGACGGTGCCAGCGGCCGGGTAGCGCCGCGATGGCGCGGCTTTCCTCACCGAGATGCGAACGAGAGCGCTCACGCGCGTAGTCGCCTTCGCGGTGCCGCTCCTCGGCATCCTTGCGGCGGGGTGCGGCAGCACCACGCACACGAACACCGCGGCCGTCCCGTCGCCGCCGCGCGCCAGCTCAACCGAAGAGGTGTCCTTCCTGCGCAAGTGCAGCGAGAGCGTAGGAGCGGGGGGGTTGGGCGATGCCGCCGTGTGTCAGTGCGTGGTCACCCAACTCGAGGCACACGCAAACGCTCAAGCATTCAAAGCCGCCGTTGCGTCGTGGGAGGACAAGCTCGGTGGCTCGGGGCACTCCTCGACGGTCGCGCAGACGATTACCCGCTGTAACGCCCGTCCGCAGATGAGCTCGTCGCCACAGCCCGTGCCCGCATCCGCCAGCGCAACATCCTCTCCGGCCCGTACGACGATCGGGCTCTCGGAGAAGCGGTACGCCAAGCGCTTCCGCTGGCCCACCAACGCACAAAGCATGGTCCACTCGTGCCTCGGCGGGGGCGCTGTGGCCAATGGGATGAGCTGCCAGCTCCTTCGCGCCATCGATCAGGCGTTCGGCGAGTACCCGGAGTCGAAGACACCGGTCGTTCGCGAGCTGCATCTGGTCGATCCGGACAGCAGACGGCAAGTCTCCGTGAACTGCGGAGTTTCCGGGCGCGAGGGCGCCAGCGCCGTATGCAACGCTCCGCGGCGTCAGATCGCCCTCCTGCCCCCGCCCGACTACGACAGCTGAGGGGCTCGGCTACGAGCGCCGGCCGGAGGTCATGCGGCGGCTGCAGATGCGGATCGAGGCGGGGGCAGACGCGGTGGCGGAGGGCGAGTAGTCTCGCCGGCCGCTCGGGCTCACAATTCACGAGAGATGATCAGCGCTGGTCGGTCCGCGGGGCCACGGGCCGGGTTCCATGTGCATGACGCGACCGTTCCGCGGGCCACGGGCCGGGTTCCATGTGCATGACGCGACCGTTCCCCGGGCGACGAGCCGGGTTCCATGTGCATGACGCGACCGTTCCGCGGGCCACGGGTGGCGCCCTGTGCATGACGCGCCACCGTTGGCTCGCCAGGCCCACCGTGGCGCGTCACGCACACTGGAGGGGGCCTGACGCGCCACTGCTCCGATTTCACGGTGGCGGTGGCGCGTCACGCACACTGGAGGGGGCCTGACGCGCCACTGCTCCGATTTCGCGGTGGCGGTGGCGTGTCATGCACACGGATTCTCGATTCACGGTGGCGGTTTCGTGCACACGGATTCTCGATTTCACGGTGGCGGTGGCGTGTCATGCACACGAATGCCTCATGCGCGGGCGACGGCGGAGAATGCGCCGCCATCGTCCACCGCCCCATCCCCGCGGCCGCCACCGGCGCAGAAGCAACGCGCGGAGCAGACGCTAAGCCTCAGCGCGACTTGTAGGCCACCACGACCGTCGCGTTTTCGATCGATCCGGCCGTGTTGCCCGCCCACGTGCCAGCAACGGTCTCCGGTCCGGGCGCGGTCACGATCTGGTACTCCGACGTCAGCGAGCTGTAGAAGTTCGGGTTCTGGAACGTCTGGATCAGGATGTTCGGCGCCGTCGCAGTGTTGGTCACGAGCGCATCCCTGATCGACGCGCCGAGGATGAGGTCGTTCGGGTTCGCGGTGGTGATCGATGCGGTCCAGTTGTTGACGCCGTTCTGGCTGTTCGTCGCCACCACGTCGACCGGGCTCGACGTGGCGATGCCGAGGAACGAGGCGGCCGCCATGTTTCCGTGATTCACCGAGCCCGAGAAGGTCGCGGTCAGCGTGGTCGCCGAGGGCAGCCCGCTCGGCGCAGACGCGGAGGCGATCCCGATCGAATGGTTGTACGGGCCCTTCACCTGTCCGTCGACGGTCCACGTGAGGCCGCCGCCCGACAGCGAGGACAGCGTCCGGGGCGTTGTGCTGGCCCAACTGACGAACGCGAACACCCGCGCCCCTGTGGACACCGCCGCGGTGCTCGTCATCTTCATCGTCGTTCCGCTGGCGTTCTCGATGTGCGTACCGAGGTTCTGGTCGAACGAGATCGAGGAGGTGCTCCCGGTGCCCGACAGCGCGAGCGACTGGGGACCGTTAGGCGCGTTGTCGGTGATTACGACGCTCGCGCTGCGGCTCCCGGTCGTGGTCGGTTTGAACGTGACCGAGATCGTGCAGGTGGCATTGACGGCCAGGCTCGCGGCGCACGTGTTGGTCTGGGCGAAGTCCCCGGCGTTGGCCCCGCCAAGCGCGATGCTGCTGATCGATAGCGGGGCGCTGCCCGTGTTGGTCAAAGTCGTCGACATCGGAGCGCTCTGCAGGCCGATCAACTGCGAGCCGAAGGCCAGGCTCGATGGCGAAAGGCCGACGGCGGGCGCCACACCGGTGCCCCCGAGACTGAAGCTCTGCGGGCTGTTCGCGGCGTTGTCGGTCACCTGGACGGCGGCGGTGCGATTGCCCGTCGCCGCCGGCGAGAACGTGACCGAGATGCTGCAGGTGGCGTTGATCGCGAGCGTGGCGGGGGCGGCCGGGCAGTTGTCGCTTTCGGCGACGTCGCCAGCGTTCGCGCCGGTCACCGCGATTCCGGAGAGCGAAAGCGCCGCGCTACCCGAATTCGTCAGCGTCACCGATTGGGATGCACTCGTGGTGCCCGTGAGCTGCGAGGCGAACGTGAGGCTCGACTTCGACAGGGTCACGGACGGCGCCGGGGTGGCTCCCGTACCGCCGACGCTGAAGCTCTGCGGGCTGTTCGCCCCGTTGTCGGTGATCTGAACCGTGGCCGCTCGGCCACCTGCGGCCGTCGGCGAGAAGGTGACCGAAATACCGCAGGTCGCGTTCACCGCCAGCGTGGCGGGGGCGGCCGGACAGTTGTCGCTCTCGGCGAAGTCGCCTGCATTGGCTCCGGCCACCGCAATCCCGTTGATCGACAGCGGCGCCGTACCGGAGTTGGTCAGGGTCACCGTTTGGGCCGCGCTCGTGCTGCCGATCAGCTGCGAGCCGAAGGCCAGGCTCGTCGGCGATAGCGAGACGCCGGGAACGGTCGCTGTTCCCGACAGTGGGACGCTCTCCGGGCTGTCGCCGGCGTTGTCATTTACCTGCACGCTCGCCGTGCGTGAGCCGGCGGCCGCGGGCGTGAAACTGACGCTGATGGTGCAGTTCGCGCCGGCCGTCAGGCTCGCCGGGCACGTGTTGGTCTGGGCGAAGTCCCCGCCGTTGGCCCCGCCGATCGCGATGCTGCCGATCGACAGCGAGGCGTTGCCCGTGTTGGTCAGCAAGATTGACCGCGCCGAGCTCGTGCCGCCGACTTGCTGCGAGCCGAACGCCATGCTCGTCGGGGACAACGTGACGGCCGGGGCCTGGGCCACACCGCTGCCGGACAGCGACACGCTCTGGGGGCTTTGGGCCGCGTTGTCGGTGAGGAGAAGCGCGGCACTACGAGCGCCCGCCGCGGTCGGGTCGAACGTAGCCGAGATCGTGCAGCTGCCGTTGACCGCGAGCGTGGCCGGGGCGGCTGGGCAGCTGCTGGCCTCGGCGAAGTCGCCCGAGTTCGCGCCCGTGACGGCAATGCTGGACACCGTCAGTGGCGCAGTGCCGGAATTCGTCAGGGTCACCGTCTGGGCGCCGCTGGTCGTGCCGACGAGCTGTGAGCCGAAGGTCAGCGATGATGGCGCCAGCGCAACGGTTGGCGCAGTGCCGGTGCCCGACAGCGAAACGCTCTCGGGACTGTCGCTGGCGTTATCGGAGACCTGCACGCTCGCAGCTCGGATCCCCGCCCCGGTCGGGGCGAAACTCACGCTGATCGTGCAGCTCGCTCCGTTGGCCAGGCTCGATGGGCAGTTGTTGGTCTGGGAGAAGTCGCCGGCGTTGGCCCCTGTGACGGAAATCGAGTTGATCGAGAGCGCAGCGCTCCCGGTGTTGCTCAGGGTCACGGTCTGGGGACCGCCGGTCGTTCCGGTTTGCTGGGTGCCAAACGAGACGCTTTGGGGCGACAGCGTGACCTGTGGCGCGACCACGGGCGCCGTGAACCGATTCAGGATGTTCGAC
>JAFAZZ010000332.1 GCA_019239375.1 Solirubrobacterales bacterium
GCCTCGTAGTTGGCCGGACGATGCTCGCCGGCGATGTTCGCCGCCACCACGTCCCCCTCGTATTCGCCCACGTGCGTCAGCGGCCAGATCCCGTTCACGTCCCCGATTGCCCACAGCCGCTCGCCGGCTCGCAGGTACTCATCAACCCGGATCCCGTGCGGGTCAGGCTCGATCCCGACCGTCTCGAGCCCGATCCCTTCGACACGCGGGCTCCGACCGGTGGCCACCAACAGACGATCGCCCCGCAGCTCGCTCGCACCGTCGAACAAAAGCACGTACTCGTCGCCGTCACGCAACGCGCCCGCCGCATGCATCCCGAGCCTGAGCTCGATCCCGTCCCGCCGCAGCGCCTCGCCGAGCGCCTCGCCCAGCGATGCCGGCTCTCGCGGGAGCACGCGATCGGCGCCCTCGACGATCACCGCCTCGCCACCCAGCCGTCGCACCACCTGCGCCAGCTCGACACCGGCCGAACCGCCGCCGAGCACGAGCAGCCGCCGCGGCACCGCCTTCATGCTCGTCGCCTCGCGGGTGCCCCACACCCCCTCCAGCTCGCGCAGCCCCGGGACCGGAGGCACGATCGGAGCGGCGCCCGTCGCCACCACGACGTGCTCGGCGGTGTGCCGGGCGCCATCGACGTCCACCACGCCAATGGCGGCCAGTCGGCCGGTGCCGCGTAGCAGGTCGATGCCGTGGTTAGCCAGCCACCGCTCCTGCCCGGCGTCGGAGTAGTGAGACACCATGAAGTCCCGCCAGGCCAGCGCGGCCTGCACGTCGACCTCGGCTCCTGCCCCCGCTTCTCGCGCCTGGTGCACGGCCTCCCCCGGCCGCAGCAGCGACTTTGACGGGATGCATGCCCAATACGAGCACTCACCTCCGACCAGCTCCCGCTCGGCCACGGCGACGCGCAGGCCGCGCGCGGATATCGCCGCCGCGCAATGTTCGCCGGGCGCCCCGCCGCCGAGAACGATCACGTCATAGTCGTAGGTCGAGCTCATCGTTACCTCCGTCGTGTGGCTGTGACATCTAAAGCCTCGGGCCGCCGATGGCAGCCTCCCTCCCCTCCCTACCGGTTGCGCCCGTGATGCCCCTGGTCAACGCACTGGTCCGCGGCCCTACCGCATGGCGCCAAGCGGTGGCTCGAGGTCGTCGTAGATGCGAGCACTGGCGAGCCTGCCGGTAGCCCCGCGGACGTAGACGGCGATTCCGGCCTCAGGGGACAGCTCCGTCCGGCCCCACCGGAGGATGTTGTATTCCAGCGCGCACCCGCGCCCGTCGTCGGTGAGAGCGCAGTGCTCGAGCCGGATGCCGCCGCCGTTGGAGAAGAACCTCCGGTACAGCGCGAGCAGCTCGTCGTGGCCACGGTGGATGTACGCACTGCCGGCGGGCTCGCGGACGTAGGCGTCGGGCTCAAATGTCGCCACGGCGGCTTCGGCGTCGCCGGCCGCGAGGGCGCGCTGATAATCGCCGACGACATCGGGCTCGCCCAGGTCGGGGTCGGGCTCCAGCAACGGCGCGCGGTGGTGGTGCTCGCCGGTCAGCGGCCACATGCTCCAGTAGATCCGCAGCTCGATGATGCGTCCGTCATCCGCTCGGTCGGCGGCCACCGCCACCGGCACCTCGATCCGGCCATCGTCGCCGTCGAGCGTCATCACCGTCTCTTCGATCCCGCGCCGGCCGGTGATGATCCGTTCCACGGGGCTGAAGGCAGCTTTTCGCTCAGTGAGCCAGACATTAACCTCCGTCACAAACCGTTCGAAGGCATGACGCCCCCTGACGCGGCCTTGTACCGGATGATGGAGCTCTGGCTCGCCGGCGAAGGAGCCGACGAGCGCGTCGATCTCGCCGGACCTGACTCCATCGAAGTACGGCACGGGCTCCGCGGCTCGAGCATCGGCGGCGTCGCGGCGAATTCGGTCCAGCACAGAGGCCGAGAACAGCTCCGGGAACCACGGCATCACGCCAAGCCTCTCACAGCGCGAGGCGCTCGCCCAGGATTCTGACTAGGGACCACACGGGCGCGAGGACGGCGGTGATGCGCGAGCCTGCGGCCCACAGCAACCGATGGAGGTCCAACGTGGCGAGCACAGCCGTAAGTATTCAATCGACCAACGGGATGCAGGACGCTCTCGGATACGACATGAACCTCGAGGTCGTGACGTTGCCGGTCTCCGACGTCGATCGCGCCAAGGCCTTCTATCAGAGCCTCGGATGGCGGTTCGACATCGACTTGGTCCTCAGCGACTCCGTCCGTACCGTGCAGTTCACGCCGCCCCACTCGCAGTGCTCGATTCAGTTCGGCAAGGGCGGCACGACCGCTGAGCCAGGCGCTGCCCAGAAGACGTTCCTAGTGGTCGAGGACATCGACGCGGCCCGGCACGATCTCATCAGCCGCGGCGTCGACGTCAGCGAGGTCCAGGAGGCGCGTCCGCCTGGCTTCGATCCGCAAGGAGGGCGCTCCTACTTCGCACGCGCGTCGTTCAGCGACCCGGATGGGAACAGCTGGGTGCTCCAGGAGATCACGACCCGGCTCCCCGGCCGCGAGTGGACGGACTCCCCGGACGTCGCCTCTCTGGCAGACCTACTTCATGAAACGTCCCTCCATCACGGCGAGTTTGAGGCGGTCGCCCCACCGCACAACTGGTGGGACTGGTACGCGGCATACGCCGACGCCCGCCAGAGCGGGAGCACCCAGGAGGAAGCAGCGGCCACCGCAGGACGCTACATGGCCGAGGTCAAACACATCGTCGTCCCGCCCGCCTGACCCGCCGCTCGCTGCCCTGGAGACCTCGGGCCCTCTCCTCCCGGGGTCTTCAGGCAGCCGATCAAACCCTCGGAGATCGTCATGAGCCGATCGACACCACGCGTTCCCCGAACGGTGTCGCGCCTGAGCTTCCCGGCTTTGCGACCTCCTCGCGCCCGGGGACTCCCTAGTCGACTCCCTGGCCGGACGAAATCGGACGTCGGTTTGATCGCTGCTGTCGGTGGCTAACTGCCGGCGAAGGGATGCGCGCGGTGACACCACACCCACCCCACCAGTCGGTCAACAACCATCGAGCCTACGTAGTCCTTCCCGCGACACGACGGCAAATTGCCGGTGTGGACTGCGGGGGACGCGGTCACAGTACGGCTCGATGAGTTCAAGGACCAGCTGTCATGCGCCGTGACGCTGATACCCGCCCCGTCGTAGGCCGTCGCGCCCCGGCGGGTATTGCCCCCCACACAGATCACGTCGGTATGTACCTAACGGACGAGGTCTTCCTGTATCGCGTTGTCGAGGTGCTGGCCACGGGAGCGGGTGAGATGGCCGAGCTCGAGGACTGCTACCGGCTCGACATCGTGCGGGTTCCAGTTTCCGACGTGCTTGCGCGTCGGCTTCGAGTCGTGACGCCGACCTGAAACTCGGGCGTCGGCAAGCGATTCGACCTGGCAAGGACCACGTTTCCGATACTGGCCGAACTTCCTAGGAGACGCGATGAGCACCACAGAAGCTCCCAGCGGCAGAGCGGCCGAGCAGACCGGCGAAGAACTGCCGACATGACATCCGGCGACATCGATATCGGCCGCGGCAGCGCGGCGGCACCACTCGCCGGGGACCAGGTCCGGGCGGTTTTCGGCCAGGTGATGGGCTTGGTCGCCCTGACCGTCGGGTTTGCCGCGCTCGGCGCCTGAATCGGTC
>JAFAZZ010000381.1 GCA_019239375.1 Solirubrobacterales bacterium
AGCGCCTCGCTGACCAGGTGGTCAGAGGCGCCGTCCAGGGGCCAGCGCGTCTGCACCAGCCTGGCCAGCGCGAACGCGAGGTCGCGGCGGGTGGGCACGAGGATCGCCAGGTGGTAGAGCCCGGTGGCGCGTCGGTTCAGCCGCGGCGCCGCGCTGTCGCCGCGCAACTCGATCACCACAGGCTCGTCCGAGGCCCCCAAACCCAGCGTACCGTCGTCGAGCTCGCTTGCCCGGAGCCCGATCGCCCGCTCGTAGAAGGTGCGCGATCGGTCGAGATCGGACACGGTGAGCCGGACCGGCCCGAGGGTGGTGCTGGGATCGATGCGCGATGCAGATCTAGCTTCGAGGTGTTCTGACTTGACGCTCATGCCGATTCGATGGTGCACGCCGGCCCGCGCTGCGCGCCCGGCAGCCGCCCCAGCAGAGAGGCCAGTTCGGCCGTCTCCTCAGCGGTGAAGTGCTCGAGGAACAGCCGGCTGATGCTGCGTACGTGGGTGCAGCCGGCCTTCCGGAGCTTGGCCAGGCCTCCGTCGGTCAGCTGCGCGTAGGAGACGCGTGCGTCGCTCTGGCAGGCTGTCCGTTCGATGAACCCGCCGGCGACCAGCCCGTCGACCAACCGGGTGATGCCGGAGCGGGTGAGCATCGTGCTCTCGGCGAGTGCCGACATCGGCAGCCTGCGCTCCGGCGCCTGGGCGAGATAGAGGAGGACCTCGTAGTCGCGGGTGGTGATGCCATGGGCGGATACGAGTTCCGCGTCGAGCATGCGCAGGATCGTGGCGTGGCTCTGGAGATAGCTCCGCCATGCCTCCAGGGCGTGGCCGTCCAGGCTCGAGCTGTTGCCGGCCTCGTCCGGCGGCGGGTACGCCGTCTCGACACCGGCCGGCGCCTCAACGAGTGGATCGGTCGTTGTGCTCGCGTCCATATCGCGAAGCAGTGTAGTTGACCGGTCAACCGCAAGGGGCGGGCTGGCCTGCGCATCGACGCGAGGACCTTCTCATGGGATGCGCCAGCCAGTCGCCCCCGGCTTGAATCCGCGGACCAAAACGGACCTCGATCGCTCGTAGCCTGGTCGGCATCAATCCCGCCCGACGGCGGCGGGAACCCGACGCAACCTTCCGGAAGGAGAACGAGGTGGACTGGAAACTCGAGCTCGTGGCGATTCCCGTGTCGGATGTCGACCACGCCAAGTCGTTCTACGCCGACCAGGTCGGCTTCAATGCCGATCACGATCACACGGTGAGCGACGAAGTCCGCTTCGTCCAGCTGACGCCGCCCGGCTCGGCCTGCTCGATCGCGCTTGGCAAGGGGATAACCGATGCCGCGCCTGGCTCTGTCGTCGGCCTTCAGCTGGTCGTGGACGACGTGCAGCAGGCGCGTAATGAGCTCACCGAGCGCGGTGTCAACGTTAGCGACGTTCAGGACTTTCCGTGGGGCTCGTTCGTCTTTTTCAGCGATCCGGACGGCAACCGCTGGTCGGTGCAGCAGCTTCCTCGCCGCTGACGCGACCCGGCCGGCGTTACGAGACAATCCGGACGTCGAAAGGAGCATTCATGGCGGTAACGGTCATGACACACGTCGCATTGCGCGACGACGCCGCGGCGCGGGAATGGGACGCGGCGATGTACGAGCGATTGAGCGCGGCGCGTGGGCAGGCGGGCTGGATCGGCGGGCAGTTGCTGCGACCGGTCAACGATTCGATGTTGCGTACGATCGTGGGCACCTGGGAGACCCGCGAGCGTTGGGAGGCGTGGCACCACGAGGAGGCTTTCCGGGAAACGCGAGAGCGTCTCGAGGGTCTCCAATCCCGGCCCGCTGAAACCAGCTGGTACAACGTGGTGGAGGAGGAGCGGCGGAGCGACTGAGGCCGTCAGGGCGATCGTGAGATCGGCGATCCGGCGACGGGTCAGCGGCGCCGGCTGCGGTAGAAGAGCCACCCGCCCACGAGCACGAGCAACAGTGGCGGCTGGTCGAGGTCGTAGACGATGTCGGACCACGTAAGGCCGTAGAAGTTCAGACCCCGCGCCACGGCCCAGCCAACGCCGCCGGCGATCAGGGTCAGCCCAATCAGCAGTCGCGGCTCGCTGACCGACGCGCTCGAGGCGCGCACGGCGACGTCGAAGCGCCGTCCGAGGTCCCTCGCTCGCCGATGACGGACGAGGAGCACGGCCCCTGCACACGCAACGGAGGCGAACGCGAGCGCGATCAGGCTGAGCAGGGTGGAGGCGCCACCAGTCCCTGACGCTGAGGAGACGGCGGGGATCGGGTGACCCGCCGCCGCGGCGAGCTTCGGTATGGCGACTATTGCCGCCCGGGCCAGATCGTCGCTTTGACGGCTCCGTGGCTTGATGAAGGATTCGACGGCGGTCGTGGCGACAGGCCCGAGGTGCTGAACCCCGTAGCCGTTGGGCATGACGACGAGGAGCAGCGGCTTGGTGTTGAGAAAGCTGATCTCCTGGTCCAGGAAGCTCGCGTACTGCTGCGGCTTGCCGAACAGGGTGGGAATCGCGCCGAGGTCCTGCGGCGAAGGTATCAGCGCCACCTTGATCGGGAAATGGGCCCGGCTGGCGGCGATGGTCTCGGCGTTCAGCGTCTTCTGCAGATCGGCGGAGACTGGCGGGCTGTAGGGGTAGTAGACGTTCTGGCCGAGCAGTACGTCGCTGGCTGGATCGCCATCGGCGAGCGCGCCGGCGGCTGCGAGTGTTCCGGCCACCACGACCAGCGCAACGATCCTCAGGGGGCCGCGTAGCATCGGCTCAGCCGGCTGAGACGGGCAGGGGCCGACCGACCGAGACGGCGAGTGCTTGGAGCGCGTCGGCGGGCGTCCAGTCGGGCTGCGGGGCATACCTGAGGTGCTGGCGGCCGAGGGTGTCGAGGAATTTGTACAGCCTTGGGTTCAGTCGGCCGTGGAAGTCCGGAGCGGCGTCCTGCTCCACCCGCTCGATGCCGTTCGGATCGATCACGAAGTAGTTGTCGCTGTGATCCACGTCGTAGGTGAGTCGCTTCCCAGTCCACCAGTCGCGGGCATCAGGGTCGTCCTCGGCGACCTTGCCGTAGTAGAAGCCGAAGAACTTGGCCATTCGGCGCAGGTCGCTCGCCGGCTCCGCGACGAGCTGCCAGGTGGCGCCGGTCAGCTTCGCGTAGGCGGCGAGCCTGGCCGGAGTGTCCCGCCCCGGATCGACCGACAGCTCGACGATCTCCACGTCGCCGGCGGCGTGGTTGGCCCGCAGTGACTGCTGAACGGTCAACAGGTTGCCGGTCGTCATGGGGCAAATGTCCTGGCAGAGGCTGAGGAACGGCACGAGGAGGATCGTCTTCCCGTGCCACGAGCTCAGCTCGACGGTCGTGCCGTGCTGGTTGGTCAACGGCAGCCGCCGTAGCGCCGGCGGCACCGCCAGGCGGATCTGGGTCCCCGGGCCGGCCGTCCCGGCTTTTGGCGGCGCCGTGGCCGAAGTGCTCTCCGAGGCGGAGCTGCCGCACCCGGCCGCGAGGATGACCACCGCGGCAGCGCACACGATCGCTTGGGGTGTCCTCACGCCAATCGGTGGCATTAGCCAAGCGCGCTCCGGACGAGCAGGATCGCGACGATGAGCGCGGTGGCTCCGGCGGCCAGGGCAACCATGGCGGCGAACAGGCGAAGGCGGACCGAGCGGCGGGTCATGAGGCGACTCGCAGCGTGTATGGGGCGGTGACGACGCGGCCCCCGAGCTTCATCTGCAGGAACAGGCGCCACGTGCCCGTCTCAGGTAGCAGCACTCCGATAGTCAGCTTCCCCGGTGCGGTGGAGGTACCCGAGACACGACTGGAGGCGACGCCGGGAAGGGCGCCGCAGTTGGGCGCGTCGGGCGCGCAGATGTGGGTGTGGAAGTAGTCGAGGGAACCTTGGTGGAAGAAGATCGCATGCGCCAGGGCGCCGAACCACGGAACGAAGGTGGGCTTGCGCCCGTGGCCGTCGGTGACCGCGACATCGACGAACTGAGCCTGGATGGCGTGCAGCGATGGGTGCCCTCGCATGTCGAAGTGGTAGCCATCAACGACCACGGAGGGGTTGAACGCAGGCAGGGGTCGCGGCCGGTACGTCCCCGCGACGTTGACGGTCTGGGAGAGCTGGAAGTTGGGCTGGCCCCCCGGGAGGTTCGGGTACAGATCGACGAGCACCTTGTAGGGCCCGGGTGCCGGGAATGCGACCGTCTGGCGCAGTCGGCCGTCCGGACCGACCGGCGGATGCTGATGGATGATGTACGCGAGGTCATCGCGGACGATGATCAGGTGCACGCCGGTGTGCGGGCCTGAACCTGTCTTGTACCTCGTCAACGGCTGACCATTCGGCTGCAGCACGGTGAAACTGATGGTGACCGGTCGCCCCGGCCGCACTGGCTGGCTCGGCTGAAATGCACCCAGCGCGAAGACCCTGGCCGGGGTGACCTGCGGGACGGTTAGTCCGCTGCCGGCGCCACCGCAGCCCGCGAGCACGAGTGCCACGGGGAGCAGGGCTGCAAATAGCGGACGGCCATGACGGTGGTTCAACTCGGACCTCCTTGGACGAGTGGGGCTCGCTCAGCCGTTTGCCTGGTCGACGATCAAGGCGGTGAACGGCGGGCCGTGCGGCGGTGTGACCTGGAAGGTCAGACCCCAGCGGCCGACCATCACGAGGGCAGGCGCGGCGCGAGAGTAGACGCCCGGTTGAGTTTCGATCAGCTGGTACTCCTGCTGCGGCATCTCCATCTCCAGGTGGTTGAACAGCAACGTCACGTTGGCGCCACGGACCGGGTGGCCGTCTTGGGTGATGCGCAGCGCGAAGGAATCGGGCGCGGCCGCCTTGTTGGGCGAGACGAGCATCTGCAGGAAGTAGCCGGCGTGGCGGACGGTCTGCGCAACCCGCCCTGGGCCCACCTTCGCGATGGCCGAGTTCTCGAGGGCGAACGCCGGCGGAGGTGGGGGGAGGCTCGAGAGTACGGCCGCCGCGAACACCACGGCAGCGAGAATCGCGACCTCGCCGCTGACCAGCCGGCGCAGCAGCCGGGCAGCCGGCTCGCCGAGATCCGGCTGGCGATCCGCGGCGATCAGCCGAGGCCGGGTCCGCAGGAGGTTACCGGAGGCGATTAACAGCGCCCCTCCGAGCAGGCCGGTCTTGACCAGGATCGCTCGCCCATACCCGGTCTCCCAGAGCGCGTTCACGGCCGGCATGTGATCGACTGCCTCGCCGACGCCGGTGACCGCGAGGGCCAGCACCGAGGCGAGCGCGACGTTCGAGAAGCGCGGTATGCAGACCGATAGTGCCGCTACGCGCTCGCGCTCGGGCGCGTTGAACCAGAGCACGAGGACGCCCACGAGGCCGCCGAGCCAGACCGAACCGGCCGCCAGGTGCAGCCAATCGAACAGCAGGGTCAGTCCTCGCGGAGAGGTCTGCGCGGCGTGCCCGGCCGCGCCCGGAACGATCAGCACAGCCGCCGCTCCCAGCAGCGCGCCGAAGCCGGCGATCAGCTCGGCGATCGATCGGCGCTGTCGGTCGGGGCGGTCCACCCACAGGGCAATGGCCGCCGCCAGGCAGAACAGCGCCAAGCAGATCTCGAGGTCGACGATCGCTCGTCCGAACGCGGTCACCCGGTAGAGCGGCACGAGCGCGGCGAGGTCGAAGACAGAGCGCAGCGAATCGTTGGCGGTCGAGAAATCGAGATAGACGGCGGTCGCGACCAGACCTAGCCCTGCGGCGATCATGAAAGCGAGCGACAGCGCTCGCAGGCTCGACCCTGATACGCGTCGGGCGAGCGGACGCGCGATCAGAAGACGCATCGAGAGCAGGCCGATCGCGAGCATCACAGTCACGAACATCACCCAGCGGGCGATCAGCAGTTGCGGGGTGGTCGCGGTGGCCGAGATGTTCGGAACCCGGAACTGCGGCGCCGGGCCCGGATTGGGCCCGACCGCGAAGGTGAAGGCTCCCTGCACAGGATGGCCATCGACCGAGATGGCCCGCCAGTAGATCAGATACCACCCTTCGGGCAGGTGCGCCCGCAGCGGCACCACGAGCGTGTCCGGATTGGCGGGCGAGCGGCGCGCCGGCCCCGTGGTTTGCTGATGACCGCCGACATCCGTGGCCGAGATGATGGCCAGCCGGGGCTCGACTGCTTCGTCGTAGGTGAGCTGGATGCTCGTTGGCGGCGCATCCAGGACCACGCTGGCGGCAGGGACCGTCTTGACCAGGTACGCGTGCGCTGCCGCCCCGGAGGCAAGCGCGAGCAGCACAATCGCGGCGGCGAGCATCGCGACGATGCCTCGCCGCCTCCTCATGCCAGCGTGCGCTCCTTGGATCCGCTGAGGAGCGCGAACGCACCGGCTAGCAGCCCGAGCACTCCGACCACGAGAGCGATGATCGTCAGCGCCGACGTCCCGCTGCCACCGCCGAGCGAGCCAGCCGCCTGGATCGTCGGAGCGGGAGCCTCCGAGGACTCCGATCCAGCCCAGTTGACGATCGACCCGTCGGAATAGGTCTGCTGGACCCGAAAGGTGTACGTCTTGGCCGAGGCGGGCTGAGCCAGGAACTGAAACAGCGAGTCCTGGCCGGTGGGTGTTCTGCCCCCGGTCCAGGTCATCTTGGTCACCACCGCGTTGTCGCCCGAACCGGTCTGCTGCAGTTGCATCTGCCAGCCCGGCGGAGGCGGCACGAACGAGTCGATCCCGAATCCCGTAGGGACCGTCATCACGATCGTGGTGGTCGTCAAACCCTCCTTCTCGGTGGGCACGGCCAGGCTGTAGAGCTGCAGCTTGCCGGCCAGCGAAACCGCCGGACTGATTCGAGCGTGCGCGCCGGCGATTGCTGGCAACAGCAGCATCACGCCGGTGGCCAGCACCGCGGCGAGCCCGGCTCGTTCCCGTAGGGGTCTTACCTTCACGGCTTCGTTCCTCCTTGGTTGCTGATCAGCGTTGCCCCGCGCGCCGTTCAGCCGGAATTCGCGATTGCCAGGCGGCGCGGCGGCGCAGACGCAGCGCGGTCTGGCCTCGGTGGCGAGGCGCGATGAGCTGAGATCAGCCGACAGGGCGGTCACCGAGCCTGGCGGCTCAGCGTGCGATCAGCCGGGCGGGCCGCGACCGGACCAGCCGGCGGCCAGCGGCGCCGGCGCCGGGCGCAGCGCCTCGAGCCGCGGGCGAGCCCAGACCAACGTTCGCGCGATGCGCGACCGAGCAGCGCGACACTCGGCAACGGCTCGGAGCACCTCGCGCGCACCGTGAAACGCGGCGGTCAGGACCAAGCCGACGGCAACCGCAGCCGGAATCGACCACCAGCCGCCGTAGCCGAAGACGCCGGCCAACCCGCCGGCGTGGCCCGTCGCGAACAAACCCTCGAGAAACTCCTGACAAACGTAGATAGCCAGGAGGCTGGCTGAGCACAGCAGCCAGAGCATCGCGAACGAGAGCGTGTAGTGCGGCAGCGAGCTGCGGCCCTCAGACGCGCGGCCGAGGGCCAGCAGGAACGCGCCGAGCGCCGCGGCGAGGAGCAGAACGATCCACGGCACAATCGAGTGCAGGTACGCGTGGCCCTGATGCTGAAGCTCAGCCGCCGCGTGGCTTCCATAAGCCAGCCAGTAGCGGAGCTGATGAACGGCGAATGCGCCGGCCGGCGCCAACGCCGCCGGCGCCAGCCGTCTGATCACAAGGCCGCCCTGCAGGCGCATCGGCATCGTTCGAGGAAAATAGCGCCAGGCAAGGCTTCGTCACGTTATGGCTAGGTGACGAAATCGTCCTGCGAGCGGGGTCAGGTCCCTGGAGGGAACGTGTAGGACGCGTGGGGCGGGACGTATGGGCCAACCTCGAGCACGATCTCCGAGTGCGAACGAATCGGCACGCCCCGGGGAGCCGCTGGCCAACGCCGGCCGTCGACGAACACTTGTACGCGGGCGGCCCTGGCCACAGAGAATGAGCCCACGCGTCGCGAGGTCAGAGGCTGCCCCCAGGACCGGAACAGATCCCCCAGCACGGGTCGCGCGCCGCTTCGGATGAGGACCAGCCCGGTCGGGTCGAGCGTGACAAGTTCCCCGTAGCAGCCGGCGCGGGAGATCCGCCCCGAAAAGAACCTGCGGGGAGGCTCGGTGCCGATGCCCGTCGGGATCAGGACGACGCGGTCGGCGGCGAACACCTCCACATGGGCGCCGACGCGGGAGCCCAGGCGTGGAGCGCACCGTCCGAGCACGGGCCCGCTGACCGGCGGCTGGAACGCCGCACCGCGTCCGATGGGGCGGGCCTGGGCCACCAAGGCGGCCGGTGGCGCCGGCTGTGGCTGCAGATGCCGGCCGGATCCGCACCCGGACACAGCGGTGATGAGCATCGCCGTTGCGGCCATCCACCCGCTCCAACACGCCCGAGCCGAGCGCCTACGCCAGCGTCTCGACGTCGCGAGCCTCACGATCGAGGCCTTCCGGTGTCTGAGACGGCACTGAATCACGATCGTCATCGTCGAGCAGGCGGAACACGAGCAGGAGGAGCGCGGCACCGGTGCCGAGGCAGATCACGGTGACCGCGCGCGTCAGGAAGGCGGGCAGCGCGATCAGGACAAATCCGTGTCGCAGCGTCGGAATGAGCACGGCGCCCGCCCAGATCGCGCCGACCGCGATCAGGAACGCGGCGAAATAACCTGGACCACGCAGGAGCACCCGCCACAGGCCCCAGGCGACGAAGGCCAGGATCAACGCGAGCTCGACCAGCTGGAAGATCGAAACGCTCGGGCGACCGTGAAGCTGCAGGCCGAATCCCGCGATCGCGAGCGCCACTAGGCCGGTCACCGCAAGCGTCCGGGCGACCAGGAGGTCCAGGCCCCGGCGGCGCACGCGCCGCGCGGCCAGCACGCACCCGAGCAGCACGACGATCGGCCAAAACCACACGATCGACGGATCCTCCGCGTGCCAGAGACCCCCCTCGATCGCCGCCAGCCGCCCGTCGACCCGCAACGGCACCGCCCAACGGCCTACGAACGACACCCCCGGAGCGAGCGCCACAGTGGCCAGCGCGTGCAACCGCCCGTCGTGCCACTCATAGGCATCCCCGTCGCTCACCGGATGCCAGCTCGGCGGCGTGCGTGCTGTCAGATTGGCAGGCGGCGTCTGGGCGAAGGGAGTCTGGTTCAGGTAGTACATCGCAGAGTTGTGATTAACCGCCACTCCGCCGCGGGAGAAGCGCAGGTAGGGAGCACCGCGGTAGTCGAGCACGACGACGGACTGGTCAGCCGGCACGTGAAGCCACATCCGCAGGTCCCCGTCGATCACCTTGGCATCGATCCCTGCGGGCACCTTAAGAACCTTCGCGAAGTAGCTAGACGCCACCGGAGCGATCGGTCCGTGGGCTTGGGCGCCGGCGGGAGTCGCGCCGAGGCCAACGACGACGGCGAGCATTGCGGCTTTCGCCGCTTGCCTCATGAAGTGGCGCCTAGACTGGACCGCGGCCACTCCGGATGCTGGTTGTTCCGGACACGTCGCTTCCGGGCTCATCGCAGATGACGGACTGTACGGACAACCGAGTTCATCGCCTACACCGGCGCTCCGTCGGGGCAGCCGCGCTCAGGCTAGCCATGTTGTGGCTGGCCCTTGTCGCGCTCCCGGCCCCGGCTCGAGCGGACGGTGATCCGGCGAGCGATGTGCTCTCCACCGAAGGGCTATTCGTGCCGCAGGACGCCGGGATCTCGGTTCCACAACAGGGACAGCTCGCCACGCTGGTCCAGGGGGTAAGTCGCGGCGGCTACCCGATCCGCGCGGCCATCATCGCCTCACGCAGTGACCTCGGCTCGGTCACCGAGCTCTGGCGCGAACCCCAAACCTATGCCCAGTTCCTGGCCCAGGAGCTCTCGCTCGTCTACCGCGGCCCGCTGTTGGTCGTGATGCCGAGCGGCCTTGGCTTCTACAACGCCGGCTCCTCGAGCGGCGGCGAGCGCTCCGTTCTGCGCGACGTCTCCATCAGCGCCCACGGCACCGGCCTCGCCGTCAGCGCGCTGGCCGCGATCCAGCGGCTCGCCGGCGCCGCCGGGCATCCCGCCGCGATCCCACCGGCGGCTCCGACCGAAGGTCGCTCCGGCACCAACGACACGGTCGCGATCGTCGCGTTCGCGATCGGCGCGGCGTTGATCATTCTCGCCTGGAGCGTCAGCCTCCGAGCCCGCCCACCCCGGGTTCCTCGCCGCAACGCCACCTCGGCCTAGGCGCGGCCAAGGGCGTGCTGAGCCCGGACCAGCCCCTGTACCCGTTAGCCGCCGTCGGGCTTTGGTTCGCGCGCGGCCGGCCAGGTCGAGCGCGCAGTCCCTGCCCCGGCCCTTTCCCTGGATCAGCGCACCGCGCCGGAAACCAGGCCGCGGACGTAGTAGCGCTGGAGGAGCAGGAAGATGATCAGGCAGGGCACGATCGTGATAACGACACCCGCCTCGAGGACGCCCCAGTTAATCGCGCCGAGGCGGCCGGTGACCAGCGTGGTCAGGAACACCGGGAGCGTGAAGCGGGTCTGGTCGGAGAGGAAGATCAGGGCAGCGAGGAACTCGTTCCAGGCCGAGAAGAAGGCGAACAGCGCCACCGTGGCGATCGCGGGCTTGGCCACCGGCACCATCACCCGCATCAGCGTGGAGAGCGTCGAGGCGCCGTCCATGGCGGCGGCGTCCTCGATCTCCTGGGGTACCTCGGCGAACGCGTTCCTCATCACAAACAGCGCGAACGGCATCTGGAACGTGATGTACACGAGCGTCAGCCCGAGGAGGGAGTTCTGGAGGTGGAGAAAGACGAGCACGGAGTACATCGGAGTGAGCAGCGCCTGGAAGGGCACCATCATGGTCATCAGCGCGACCACGAACAGAGCGGTGCGTCCGCGGAAGCGATAGCGCGCGAATCCGTAGCCGCCAAGGGTGGCGACGACCACGCTCCCCGCGACGGTGCCAAGCGACACGAGCGCGCTGTTGACGACGTATTGGAAGATGCCCGAGCTGGTGTTCCCGATCTCCTTGAAGTTCTCGAGCGAGACGTGGTGCGGGATGTAGTAGGGCGGCGAGGCGGCTGCCTCGCCCGGCGATTTGATCACGGTCAGCGCCAGCATCACCAGGGGGAACAAGAACATCAGCGCAATCAGACCGCAGATCGCCCACCAGGCCACCGTGGGCATGGCACGCCGTAAGTCCGAATGGCGGCGCCGAGGCGCGAACGACGGCCGTCCGGGGTCGGCTGCGGTGGCCGTGGCCATCGTCAGGCGTCCTCGGTGGTCGTGGTCATCCTCACGTCTGATCCCTCAACAGGTAGAGCTGCACCGATGTGATGAGCACTAGGATCACGGTCAGTACGACCGACATGGCAGCCCCGTAGCCCAGCTGGAAGTTGACGAACGAGCTGTCGTAGATCCAGTAGACGATGGTCAAGGTCTGGTTGTTCGGCCCGCCGTTGGTCATGATGTAGAACTGGTCGAAGGCCAGCATCGAGCCAACGACGGCGAGGATCACCGTCAGCGCGATCGTTCGGCGCAGCAGCGGCAGGGTCACGCGCCAGAGCGTCGCCCAGCGACCCGCGCCATCGGCCTGCGCCGCTTCCTGGACGTCGTCCGGGATGCCTTGCAGACCGCTCATGAACAGCAGCATGGTGAAGCCCACGACCTTCCAGACGATCATCAGCACGACGGCGAACAGGGCGAGCGTGCGCGAGCTGAACCACAGCACCGGCGAACTGGTCAGCCCGAGCGCCTGAAGTGTCCTGTCGAACAGCCCCACCCCTGGGTTGAGGAACCACACCCACAGGTAGCTCGCCGCGGCGAAGCCGATCACGTACGGCATGAAGTAGACCATGCGGAAGAAGCCAACGCCGCGCCGGCGCTCGCGGATGAGCCAGGCGAGGCCGAAGCCGACCACCATCAGGATCGGTGTGATGATCAGCGTGTACTCGACGGTGAAGGCGAGGCTGCGCCAGAATACGGGGTCGTTGCCCATCGCCGCGTAATTGCTGAGGCCCGTCCAGCTGGTATGGCCGAGCAACGGCCACTTGTGC
>JAFAZZ010000468.1 GCA_019239375.1 Solirubrobacterales bacterium
CAGCCTCGGAGAGGAACGAGTCGATCCGGACATCCCGGGAATCCGCCGTCGTCCTCATGCGTCCGGGGCGATCCGCCGTGGGCGGCATGCGTCCGGGGCGATCCGCCGTGCTCTTCATGCGTCTCGGGTGATCCGGATGCCGGCGAAGATCTGGCGCCGCTGCGGGTAGTCCCAGTTGCGGAAGGTGGGTGTGGCAACCGGCGTACGAGTGGCCCAGGAGCCGCCGCGCAGAACCCGGTACTCGGCGCCGAAGAAGACCTCCGAGTATTCCCGGTACGGGTGGGCCACAAAGCCGGCGTACCCGCCGAACCGCGTCGCGGTCCACTCCCACACGTCGCCGATCATTCCCAGACAGCCGTAGGGGGAGGCACCGGCCGGATAGGCGCCGGCGGACGCGGTCCCGCCGCCGCCGTGGTCGAGATTGGCGTGCACGCCAGGTACGGGACGGTGGGCGCCCCACGGATAGCGCCGGGCCTTCCCGGCCGCCTGGTCCCAGGTCGCCGCCTTCTCCCACTCCACCTCCGTGGGAAGGCGGGCGCCGTGCGCGCGGGCGAAGGCCTCGGCCTCGAACCAGGACACGTGGACGACGGGCCGGTCGGGGTGGAGTGGCTCGAGCTTGCCGAGTCTCCACTCGGCGGTGAGGTCCGCCGTCCAGTCGCCGGGTCTCGTGATGTCGTACTCCTCTTTCCAGGCCCAGCCCTCGTCCGACCACCACTCCCGCCGCTCATACCCGCCGCCCTCCACGAAAGTCAGGTAGGTGGCGTTGGTGACCGCGGTCTGCCCCATCAGGTATCCGCGTACATCGGTGGCGTGGCGCGGACGCTCGTTGTCAAATGCGAATTCACCGTCACCTGCGCCGATGGTGCACGGGCCGGCGGGGATCTCGACCATCTCAAGGCCGGTGAAGGAAGGACGGGGAGAGTCTGGGTCGGGGCGGCGACCCACCAACTCGTATTGTTCGAGCCGCGCGAGCTGCAGCGTCTGCACCATTGTTTCGTCGTGCTGATGCTCGTGGCGCAGCACCATCTCGTGCAGCGTCCCGTCACCGACGCCGCGCTCATCGATCACCTTGACCGTGCGGGTACGCACCTCGGCCAGATAGTTGCGCGCTTGACCCGCATCGAGCAGCTCGATGTCCCCCCGCACGGCACGCGGCGTCTCGAAGGCGTCGTAGCTGGCGGCGAGGTCCTCGCGCAGCAGCGGGCGCTCGCCGTAACGGTGAACCAGCCACAAATCCTCGTAGGCGGCAATATGGGCTAGATCCCACACCAGCGGGCTCATCAGGGGCGAGTGAACCCGTTCGAGATCAGCATCGGAAACGGACTCCACCAACGCGAGCGTGCGCCGGCGGGCCTCCTCGAGAGCCGATACGGCCTGAACGGCGGTCCGCGGTGCCTTGGCTACGCCCGGGCTGGTCACTGGGTGTCATTGTGCCACACCAGTTATTAACTTCTGGAGAACGAAGGTAAGTAACCCGAGGTTAACCGGTTAACCATGTGAGGTGAAACGGTTCAACCGTCGAGGTGAACCGGTTCAGGCTGTGCTTGAGTACCGGAGGTACAGCGCTCCATTCAGCTCGAGCGCCCACACCAGCGACAGGACCCGCAGCTCTGGGAGCTCGGGTCCGGCGGTGATCGCGGGGGCGCTCCCGCCGCCCGTCAGCTTCGGCGCGATCGAGAGGAAAAGCTCGTCGACGAGGTCCTCCCGCAGGAGTGCTCCGAACAGGATCGGTCCCCCCTCACACAGCAGCGTGCGCACCTCGAAGTCGGAGCGCAGGCGGCGCATCATCGTGGTCAGCGTCAGCTCGCCGGGATCGAGCCGGACGACGTCCACGTGCGCGGCCAGTCCGGACGTTTCGAATTCCGTCGGCGCGAACACCACGACGTGGGAGTCGGGGTCCGCGAACATCGGGATGTCCGTGGGGACGTCGCCGCTGCGGCTGACGATGCACGCCAGCGGATCGGGATTGAGCCCCGATTCGGCGCGCCGACGTCGACGTTCGGGGTCGCGCACGAGCCGGCCGTAGCGCTCGGTGCGCAGGGTCCCCGTCCCGGCCATCACCGCGTCCACGTGCTCGCGCAGGCCGTGGAACAGCTCCCGGTCGGCGTCATCGCTCAGCCACCTCGAGCGGCCCTGGAACGCGGCGTGCCCGTCCGCGCTGGCCACGAAGTTGACGATCGTGTAGGGCCGTTCGGCGGGCGCGTGTTTCGCCAGCTCGAGGCCCGCGAGCAACTCGCCCACCTGCGCGGTTCGCGCCTCGGGGAGGAGCTGACGGAGCGCCGGGACCGGCTCAGGGGAGGGGGGGCCAGGGGCCACGGCATGATAAATACCCGGTTCTAAGCGAACTGCGCGTCCGAGGGAGTGAGACCATGCTCGACTGCACCTATCGTGTCGAGATCCCGCACCACGCCGGCCAGCTGGCGCGAGTGGCGCAAGCGATCGCCGACGGAGAGGGGATCATCGGGGACGTCGTGACCGTGTCGCTCGGCCGCGAGTGCTCGGTGAGGGACATCACCGTCGAGGTGCAGGACGGCGATCAGGCCGAGCGCATCGCTGAGCTGATCGAAGCGCGGGACGGCGTCAGCGTGCTCTGGCACCAGGATCGTGCGCTGCTTCGCCACATGGGCGGCAAGTTGCGCATCGACGCTTGCTGGCCCGTTCGGACCGTCCAGGAGATGCGCGACGTGTACACGCCCGGCGTAGCGCGCGTGTGCACCGCGATCGCGACGCAGCCGGAGCTGGCCTCGCGGTACACGATGATCTCGCGCAGCGTCGCCATCTGCACCAATGGCACGCGTGTGCTCGGCCTGGGCAACATCGGTCCGGTTGCCTCGATGCCGGTGATGGAGGGCAAGGCGGTCTTCTACGACCAGTTCGCCGGTATCTCGGCCATGCCGGTCCTGATCGACACGGCCGACGTCGACACGTTCGTGGACACCGTGGTGCGGATCGCGCCGACGTTCGGCGGCATCCACCTCGAGGACATCTCCGCGCCGGAGTGCTTCGAGATCGAACGGCGGCTGATCGAGGCGCTGCCCCAGCCGGTCATGCACGACGACGTGCACGGGACGGCGGTCGTGACGCTGGCTGCGCTGATGGTCGCCTGCCGCTATGCCGGCATCGAGCTGCAGGCGGCGACGGTGGGCCAGCTCGGGCTGGGTGCCGCCGGGTACGGAATCGCCTCCCTGATGGTGGATGGGGGCGTCAAGCGCGTGCTGGGCTTCGACCCGCTCGAAGCCTCGCACGCCCGGGCCCGGGCGCACGGGGTCGAGATCTCGAGCATGGAGCGCGTGCTGGCCGAAGCCGACGTGGTGGTGGCCACCACGGGACGGCCGGGCCTGATCGAGCCCGCCATGATCAGGCGAGGGCAGGTCATCCTGGCCCTCACCAACCCCAACCCCGAGATCGAACCCGAGCTGGCCGAGGCGGCCGGCGCGGCGTTCGCGGCCGACGGACGCAGCGTCAACAACGTGATCGGCTATCCCGGGATCTTCCGCGGCGCGCTCCAGGCGGGCGCGGCTGGGATCAACGTCGAGATGAAGCTGGCGGCGGCGCACGCGATCGCGGAGCTGGCGCGCGACCGGGAGCTCGTGCCCAATGCGCTGGATCAGAGCGTCCACGACGCGGTGGCGCACGCGGTCAAGGAGGCGGCGATCAGCAGCGGGATCGCCCGCCCCGAGCACGCCACGACCGAGCTTTGAGTGGCGCTGTCTCGTGACAAACCGACTAGGCTGACCGCTCGTGAAGCGCTCGGACTCCCATGAGCCTGACCCACGAACGAGCCCGCGTAGATCGTAACCTGGCCCTCGAACTGGTTCGCGTGACCGAGGCGGCGGCGCTGGCCGCGGCGCGCATGGTGGGCCGGGGCGACAAGGAGGGCGCCGATCAGGCTGCGGTCGACGCGATGCGCCACATGCTCGACTCGGTCTCGATGGACGGGCTGGTGGTCATCGGCGAGGGCGAGAAGGACAAGGCCCCCATGCTCTACAACGGCGAGCACATCGGCGACGGCTCGCCGCCCCAGGTCGACATCGCGGTGGATCCGCTCGAGGGAACCCGGCTGACCGCGCTCGGAATGCCGAGCGCGATCTCGGTGATCGCGCTGGCTGAGCGCGGGACGATGTTCAACCCCGGCCCGATCGTCTACATGGAGAAGATCGCCGGCGGGCCCGAGATCGCCGATCTGCTCGACCTCGACCGCCCGCTCCCCGAGACGCTGGGGCTGATCGCCGAGCGCAAGAAGATCGAGATCCGCGACGTGATGGTGGTGATGCTCGACCGCGAGCGCCACCACGAGGCGATGGCGGAGGTCCGGGACGCCGGCGCCCGCGTGCGCCTGATCCTGGACGGCGACGTCTCGGCGGCGCTCCAAGCCGTAAGCGACAACACCCCCGTCGATCTGCTGTGGGGCATCGGCGGCACGCCCGAGGGCGTCATCACCGCCGCGGCGATCAAGTGCATCGGCGGCGAGATGAGGGGCCGGCTCTGGCCGCGCGATGACGAGGAACGGCAGGCGGCGATTGATGCCGGCTACGACCTCTCGCGCGTGCTCGGGTGCGACGAGCTGGTCTCCGGCGAGGACGTGTTCTTCTCCGCCACCGGGGTGACCGACGGCGACGTGCTCCAGGGCGTGCGCTACCAGGGGCAGCGTGGGGCGACCACCGAGTCACTGTCGATGCGCTCGCGGTCGGGGACGGTCCGCCGGGTGTCGGCGCGCCACGACCGGACGAAGCTGCGGGCGCTGACCGGCGTCCGTTACGGCTGAGGGCTAGCCCGCGACGCGGCCGCGGGTCGAGCGGGCGCGCGCGACCGCGGCGCGCCCGGCGGCGCGTACGTCCGGTCGACGGGCGGCGAACCGTCCCACCTTCGACTTGGCCAGGTCGAGACGAGCCAGGGAACGCAGGAACGCGTGTGTGACCAGAACATGGATGGCCGACTGCGTGACCTCGTACGCGGGCACGCTGAACCCGGCCGCGATGGCCGGATAGAAGTTGGCCACCTCGACCTCGATGAGAACCCTCTCTCGCCCGTCGGCCTCGCTCGCCAGGTGGGTCACCACGAGCGCGAGAAACCCGCAGCCCCGACCGGCGCGCGCGACGAGGAGGCCGTCACGGATCCTCCAGCGCACGCTGCCATAGTCGTGTTCGAGCGAGTAATTGGGCGCATCGAAGCGTAGGAGCGTGAGCGGCCGCGCGAGCAGTACGACCGAGCGCTCGTCCTCGCCGTAGACGACGCGGATGAACCCCAGGGTCACGCGCGATAGGAAGCGCCAATAGGTGCGGGCCAGGTTCTCGAGGTTCGCGGCGTTCCACAGGCGCCGAAAGTCCGCCTCGGCCAGCGTCAGCTCGGCCAGCTGCACCGAACGAACCGCACCGTCGCGAGCTACGACGGTCGATTTCGGCGAGGAGATGATCACCGCCTGAGCCGGGGTGCCACGCCGCCGGCGCCGTGTTGCCACCAATGCGCTCAGCGCGGCCAGCAGTACGACGAACACCGCCACGGGCGGATTGTCTCAGCGCGGGAGGATTTCAAGCATCACCGTCGCGCCCGCCGGCAGCTCGCCCTCACCGGCGGGAACCAGAGCGAGCGCGTCGGCGCCGAGCAGCGAGGTCACGATGTGGGAGCCCTGGGGACCATTAGGAGTCGCCATGAGTCGTCCGTTCCGGCGCACGAGGCGCACGCGGAGCGCCTGTTCACGATCGGGGTTGCGCCGCACCGGCCTGGCCAGCACCGCCTCGACGTCGAGTGGCCGCTCCTCGGCGCGACCCTGCAGGACCGCCAGCGCCGGGCGCACGAACAGGGAGAAGGTGACCACGGCCGAGACGGGATTGCCCGGCAGGCCGAACACCAGGGTGGCTCCGCGACGGCCGAACCAGGTCGGCTTGCCGGGCTGGAGGGCGACGCGCCAGAACACCTGCTCGACCCCGAGGTCGGAGAGCGCCGGCTTGACGTGGTCGTGCGGCCCGACCGACACGCCGCCGGAGACGATCACCACGTCGGCGTTCTGGAGGGCTCGGGAGAGGCCTTGTTCGGTCGCCGCCCGGTCGTCGGGAAGGCGGCCGGGCGGCGCCGTGACGGCCCCCTGGTGTGCGGCCAGGGCGACAAGCATCGGGCCGTTGGAGTTATGGATCTCGCCTGGGCCGAGCGGCTCGCCGGGGGCGCGCAGTTCGTCGCCGGTGGATAGCACCTGCACCTTGGGGCGCCGCGCTACTGTGAGCGCGCCGACGCCGGCGGCCACCGCGGCGCCAAGTTCGGCGGCGCCCAGCGCGCGGCCCGCGCGAAGCACCGTGCTGCCGGCCCGCATGTCCTCGCCCCTATCGCGGATATGGTCGCCTGTGCGGACGACCGTGCGCGTGACGATCGAGTCGCCCTCGACCTCGACGTTCTCCTGGGGGATGACGGCGGTGGCGCCGGTGGGGATCGCGCCGCCGGTGGAGATCCGGATCGCCTGGTGCTCGCCCAAAGGGCGGGCCGAGGGTGCGCCGGCGCGCGATTCGGCGACCACCGCCAGCCTGCGATTGGCATCCCCGGGCGCGACTGCGTAGCCGTCCATGGCCGAACACGGGAAGGGCGGTACATCGCCGGCCGCCGCGACGTCGTCGGCCAGTACCCGGTCGCGGGCGTCGGCGATCGCCACCATCTCGACGCCGAGCGGCTCGGCGGCGTCCAGCACGAGGCGGCGGGCCTCGGCGATCGTGATCAGCGCAGCGGGCACTGCGACATTGTCGCTAACACGGGGAGCCGAAGTGAGAGCAACCCGGTCGTGCAGCCGCGCCGGACTGGCCGAGGCTGGCGGCTACTGAGCCGAGGGCGAGCCGACGCCGTTGGCTGCGGTGGACTTTGGCGGAATCGAGGTGGATGTCGTCGAGGTGGACAGCATCGGCGCGGCGCCGATGACCGCGGTGCCGAGCATTCCGATGGCGCGTCCGGTGGCCATGGTCAGGTCCCAGTTCGCGTTGTGGGCGTAGGGGCCGCGGTCGATGACCGGCACCGTGACCACGTTCCCCTTGTAGTAGACCTGGACTTCGGTGCCGCAGGGGAGCGTGCGATTCGCCACCCCGATCGTGCGCCGGCGGAGGACGACCCCGCACGCGGTGCGCAGGCCGTAGAACCCCGGACCATAGAGAGTCGCGATCGAGCGCCGGTAGACCGTGACCGACACCGCCGGCGGCGAGGCGGCGGCACCCGATCCCGGGTTGCCCTGCAGCACCGCGCGGATGGTCAACTGGCCCGAGCCTCCCGGGTGCCAGGCCGCTGCGAACGAGGCGTTCGAGGCGGAGCGCACGACCGCGACGCGGACCCAGCTCGCGCCCCGAGCGGGACCGAGCTGATCGATCTCGATCGCGTCGCCCGCGTCGGCCGCCGGCACGCTGCCCCGCACTGACACGCCGCTGCGCAGGAAGGCGGAGGCATTCGCTGCGAGCGTGATGCCGTCGCTGCTTGCGCTCACCTGGACGTTGCCCGGCCTGACGGGCACGTTCCCAACGCCGGACGAGCTCACGCCGGCGCCGCCCGAACCGGCGAGCGCGAGACCGGGGACGGCCAGAACCCCGCCGGCGACGGCGGCGAGCAACGAGGCTACGTAGCAGTTGGCACGAACTCGGGCGAGCAGCTGGTGGGTCCTCTTGGCGTTGGGCCTACGGGGTGAGCTGACGGGCTCGCGCTGGTTTTGAGCGCTACGGCCCCAAGCGGGACCGATTCGCCCCTGCGAATCCGCGGATCCGCAAGTGGTTCCCCCGCCGACCGCCCGCGGACAGACGATCGCTCGGCGTGAACGGCTCGGCATTCTAACCATGTAGGTCGACGGCGTGAGCCACCTGTGGGTGCACGGGCGGGGGCTGCGTCCCGCGACGGCCGGGGTCGCGCGGCGGGCCCTCGACTGAGCTACGGTCGCGGCAGCCGCGCGACCGCGTCTCGCAGGGCGCGCACGCCCACGGCGAAGCCAATCTCAGCCAGCTCAGCCGCGGCTTGTGCCGCCGTGCCGAGGATGTGCTCCGGCTTGCGCTCCGGTGGCGCCGGCTCGCGTTTCGCCGGCGCCCGCTTGCGCCCCGGTGGCGCCGGCTCGCGTTTCTCCGGCGCCTGCTTGCGCCCGGCCGCCGCCGTGCGCGAGGGCGGTTTCGGCGGGGCGGTCCTGGCGCGCGGCGTGGCCGGGACGCCGCCCGGCGTGGCTGGCGAGGCACGCTTGTCGCTGCGGCGCTGCGGGCGCCGGCGCGGCAGCCCGCCGAGGACATCTGGAGGCGGTTGATCGCTCACCGGCTCACACGCTCACCGGCTCACATCATGGCGCACGTTCGTGGACCTCGGTCGGGGCGCCTGAAGCCGCCGGCGCGGTGAGGAGAATGCTTGAAACATCGCGTGCGCCTGAACGTATACCTATTGGCGCTGGCGGTCGCGCGGGCTGCCCGGTCGCATTGCCGGCGTGCGGGCAGAAGGCAGAATCTTTGACTTCAAAAAGTATAGCGGCTAGACTTCACCTGCATGTTTAGATAGCGGGCGTGCGCCCTGGCGGCCTGCGCCGGTTGCCATCCTCTCTCATT
>JAFAZZ010000482.1 GCA_019239375.1 Solirubrobacterales bacterium
TACGCAGCCCCGGTTCCCTGGCGGCGACGAAGCAGCACTCTGCGCCGCGTCTCGGTGCCAGGGCGGTGGCCGCGCGCGAAACCGGTGGATTGACGCTCATGCAGCGTTTCCGTCTTCGCCGTGCTCTGCTTAGCGTGAGACAGCGAGTTGGTGAAAGCGGATGAAGCCGTTGTTGTGCTTGGTGTCACCGTAGAGCGGCACCAGCGTGTGTCTTTCCCTTCTTGTCCCGCGGCGGCATTCGAGTCGGCGATCACGGCGGATCGCGCCATGGTGATCGTCGCCGGGGAGGCGGCGGTGGGGAAGAGTCGTCTGGATCAGGAGGCGTGGCCGCGCCGGGCCACGTCACGCCGCACCGCTCTGATGATCGGTCAGGAGCGGGACCTAGCGCTCCACCCGACGAGCGGCTGAGCGACGCGAGGTCCGCGGGCGAGGACTGGAGCGCCGGACCAGGCGGTGCAGGAGGACACCGCGCCCGCACCGATACTTCGACAGGCGCCACGCCGTCGAGGCTGAGGCGAGGAAGGCGGAGGCGGCGTCCCGCCCGGGATCGGTGATCCATACCTCGCCGTCGGCAGCGACCACACGATCGAGCAGCGCGGTTAGCGGGTAAGCGCTTCGCTCGTCGTAGAGGATGTCTGATCCGAGCACCAGGTCCCACGGGCCGTGTACCTCGAGCGCTTGCGGGCTCTGCCATTCACACTGGACCGTCTCGACTGCGAGGCGGTTCTCTTCTGCGTTTAGCGCGGTGAACGCGAGCGCGAGCTTTGAGCGGTCGTTGACCGTCACGCGGCCACCGGCGCGCGCCGCGGCAATACCCACGAGCCCCAGTCCGCAGCCGAGCTCGAGCACCCGGACACCGTGCAGCGAACACCGGGCGAGGAGCCCGGCGAGCACCACGCCGCTGGTCCAGGTCTGGGCCCAAAACGGCCCAGCGGCACCTCGCTCGGCCTCCGGATCCTGCACTTCGCGCGGATGCACAGGGCGCCAGACGCGCAGTCGGCGGCCCCCCAGCATCAGTTCCTCCACGCTCACCTCGAACGGCAGCAGCGTGTCACCTGCCTCTCAGAAACCGCACGTCGAGTCGATACCCGGCAGCGCCTTCGCCACGCGGACCTGCACCGATGCTGTAACCACTCTGACGGCACGCCAGAGTTGACGGCGCCCGCGACAGCTCGAACCGGCCGGTGCAATCACAGCCGCGCGGGGTGGGAGACGGGCGACCCAGCGGCAACGCGGCAATGTCCTGCCGCTCCAGCTCGTCCCGAGCGAGCTGAAGGTCGGCCACCGGCCCATGCCCCTCCTCGACGTCACCGCGCACGAGGGTGAAACGCACCAGCCCCGTCCAGATCAGGTCCACGCTGGCCCGGACGGCCCGTGGGTCGCCGGTCGAGTCTGGAGCACGCGTCGTGACTTCCGCTGAACGTGCCTTCCTCGACCGCGATGTGATCGATGAAGTAGACGTCGTGAACCTCGACCTGCGCATCCGGGAACGCGCTGAGCCAGCCGCCGAAGAATTCGACGAGCGCCCGGTTCCCGACGGCTCGCACCCCGGGGCGCCACAACGACGACGTCGTCGGCCACGACCTCGGCGAAGCTCGTCCATGTCGTGGGCATTGAACGCGTCGGTCCAGTGCACAAACCCCTCGCGCACACTCACGGTCATCTGAAGCTGCCTCCGTCGGTCGGGTAGGGGTCGCTCGTGTCCGTGGTCGTTCGCGAGAGGCCCGAGGGCCGCGGCGTGGTCAGAAGCATCGTCTGGCGACTGTCTGCACGAGCGCGATCCTCTGCTCAGCGACGTTCCGGGCCAGCCCGGCCATGCGCGCCTTGAAGTCAGGCATCAGCAGATCCAAGCCGAGGCGAGGGGCGGAGGGACGCGATTTGAGCGAGTGGGCGGCGGCGGCGATCGTCTCTAGTGCTGCCGGGCCTTCGTTCCAGACCAGGATCTCCAGCGGCTGCACTTCGAGCAGCTCCCGCAGTTCCTCGGCGGTGCTCAGGAAGCTTTGGCTCCGGTGGTCGGCCCAGGGCACCGGCAGCTCCAGTGGTCCTCCCGGCCCGGAGACGACTTCGAACAGCGCCACGCGGCCGCCTGGTCGAACTACCCGCGCCGCCTCAGCGATGAACCGATCCTTCTGGGCAATGTTCTGACTTACGGCCTGGCTCCAGGCGACGTCGAACGCGCCGTCGGCAAACGGCAGCGCCAGCGCGTCGCCACACACGATCGTTACCCGATCGCCCAAGCCGGCGCCGCGCGTCAGCAGCTCCGCCGCCCGGCAGAAACGTGCGGTCGCGTCGAGCGCCGTGACCTGCGCGCCCCGGCGCGCAGCCAGGAAGCGCGCAGGACCGCCGATGCCGGCCCCGATATCGAGCACGCGCTCGCCGGCCGTGACGCCCGCGAGATCCGCGAGCGCCACCGTCGCGGCGCGACCCACCGCGTGGAACTCATCGAGCGACGCGAGATCGTCGATGTCCAGCGCATCGGGATCAAGCCCCGCCTCGCCGAGCGCACGAAGCAGCAAGCCGCCGATCTCCGGCCCTCGGTAGTAAGCAGGGCCGCCGACCGGCCGGTAATCTGGGTAAAGCCCGCGCAGCGGAACCAAGCAGAGATCGCCCAGACCGCCAGACGACTCTTTGTTGAGCGCGGCTATGGGATGACGACGATCAGCGATATCGCCGAAGCGACCAGCGTTTCGCCCGAGACGATCTACAAGGCATTCAGGTCAAAACGTGCGCTCCTGGACGCCGCGATCACAGCCGCGATCCGCGGCGACAACGAAACCACGCCCCTCCGTAGCCGGCCGGTGATCGATGCGATCCGACAAGAACAAGACCCCAGACGCCAGCTTGAGATGTACGGCAACTTCCTCGCCGAAGTCAACCCACAGCTGGCGCCGCTCGTTCGCGTCATGCGCGACGCCGCCACCAGCGACGCCGACGTCGCCGCCGCGCTAACCCAACTCAAAGCCGACCGGCTCGACGGAATGAGCGAGTTCGCCGCGCTGCTGGCCGCGCGAGGAGCACTCCGACACGGCCTATCCCAAACCCAAGCCGCCGACGTGCTCTGGACCCTGAACTCGCCAGAGCTCTACGAACTGCTCGTCCTCGAGCGCCGCTGGAACAAGCGGCGGTACGCACAATGGGTCACACACCAATTGGCCGCAGCGCTCCTCGACTAGGTCCACCCCGCCGCCGCGCAAACCAGCTCCACGACCCGCGGACCCAGCTGGCGCTCCCGCTGTACCGCCTATCTGACTCACCACCGAGGTCACCCACCCTGCGGTCGGGTCTGGCTCCCGCAATACCTTGCCGAACAGCAGTCGAACGCTCGCACCGGCCGACAAGCTAATCTGTGCCGGCGCTACGGTTGACGTAATCTCGCGGAGTTGTACCGCCGAGCTGCGGAACGGGGAGATTGCTCGATCCGCCTGGTCCCGACACACGTGCCGATGCCTCGGCGTCGTGCATCTCATCAAACGGAGTGCCCTCGGGTGCTCGGGTGGCTCCGCTGTCGCAAAGGCAGGAGCGGAGAATCCGCTGCGCAGTCAAGTCGGATGAGGTGGTGTAACGCTGGGGAGCTCGTCGACGTTGATGTTCGGTTCTTAGCCGGCGTTGACGGTGGCGACCTCCCGATGGTTGTGTTGTTGTTCGAGCGAGTTCTCCTCGGAGCGCTCAGCGGAGAGGATCAGT
>JAFAZZ010000488.1 GCA_019239375.1 Solirubrobacterales bacterium
TTCGACGCCGTAGCTGGTCGCGCGCGCTTGGACGAGGACCTCGTTCAGGTAGCGGGGATCCTTGAGCCAGATCTGCGCCTCGTTGACGTAGGGGTTGTCCTCCGGCCCGAGCGCCTGTCTGGAGATGTAGATCTGGGGAACCGCGAGCGGGTAGGCGACGTTGTCGGGCTCCTCGGCGAAGCCGACGACGTGTTCGGGGCCGAGGCCGGAGATGTCGATCGTGCCGTTCAGCGGGATGTGCCAGGCGGCGGCGAGACCGCGCTCGACGACTACCTGACCTGCCTGGGTGGTGACGTCGTGGCCGGCGACGAGCGCGTAGCCGTGGGGGCCGCTGCCGCCCACTTGGACGATTTCCACCGAGGCGTTCCCCGCGCTATTAGCGCCGGACGAGATGCTTACGTTCGTGACTTCTTGCCGGAGGGAGAAGTACCTGATGTCGGGCAGGGCGTTGATCCTTCGTGCGACTCTTCGGGCCGGCTGCGAGTCGAAGCGCACGATGATGTCGGCGAGGTGAGCCTGCCTGGCGGCTCTGGAGAACCCCTTGCCGAGGCTGTCGCTCACGACAATCGCGGCCGCGAGCATCGCGGCGGCGAGCACGATCCCGACCGCGGTTAGGAGCGTCCGCCTCCTGCGCAGGCGGAGGCCGATGCTGGCTTCGGCGATGGCGGCTTTCACTTGTCGGCGGGTCTGCTTTTCATGCCGCGGCGCCGCCGAGCCGCGCACGTCGCGCCTCGACCGCAGGCTGGCTTAGGCGTCCGTCGCTTAGATGCAACACCCGGTCTGCGATCGCTGCCGCCTGCGGCTCGTGGGTCACGATCACCACGGCGCGGTGTTCAAGTCGGCGTAGGAGCTCGAGAACGGCCGCCCCGTTCTCCTGGTCGAGGTTTCCGGTGGGCTCGTCGGCAAGGACGAGCTCAGGGTCGTTGACGAGCGCCCGGGCGATCGCGAACCGCTGCTGTTCGCCGCCAGAGAGCGCGTGCGGCCGGCGGTCTTTTATGTCGTCGATTCCAAGCTCCTCGATGAGCTTTTTCGCACGCCGCTCCCCGCCGCGCTTTGCGCCCGGCAGTCGTGTCGGCACGAGCACGTTCTCCTCGCCACTCAGTTCTTCGATCAGGTGGAAGGCCTGGAAGACGAAGCCGACATGTCGAAGGCGCGTGCGGGCGAGCCGTTGCGACGATTGGCGCGTCAGGTCCTCGTCTGCGAGGGTTATCCGTCCTCTGTCGGGCAGGTCAAGCCCGCCGAGCAGGTGCAGCAGCGTCGACTTGCCGCTCCCCGAGCGGCCCAGCACTGCGACGACCTCGCCGGCGTCGACTTCGAAATTGACGTCCTCGAGCAGCCGCCGCGCCGCACGCCCGGCCCCGACAGTCTTTGTCACGCCGCGGGCCTCAAGAACCGGCACCCGCGCTACGGTAGCGCGCGGGGGATTGGGGCTATGTCAGTCGGGTTGTGGGGGCTGGGTCCTTGCGCTGTGGGGCTATGTCAGTCCCGGTGTGCGCGAGCTCCCTCCCGCGGAGGGTCCAGCTTCAGTTCCAGTTGGCCTCCGTGTCGCCGTCGGGGGGTTTGATCGCAAAGTCGTCTCCGAAGTCCTCGGTGTCGACGACGTAGCCGCCAGTCCCGGGCTTGCCGGCGTCTTGGACCGGCTCGTCGATGTCGACGATCAGCACCGTCTTCGGCTCCTCGAAGAAGAGCCGTATGCAGCCGTAGCCGTACTCGACCCCGTCCGGCTCCGGCAGCCCATTCCGAGCCAGCAGCTCCCGCACCTGCGTCTCAACCCAGATTTTTTCCTTGAGCGTTGCCATGACCCGGAGCATCGGCGAGACCGCCGTGACGGATCAAGACGTGGTCGTAAGAAGTCCGAATCAAAAGTGCGACGGATCTGTGACCCCTGAATCCCCCGTTCCCGGGCGCCGCACGGCCACGTCGTTGGGATGCAACTCGACCACCGGTGAGCTACCATGGTGGGTCCACCGCGGGGTGGAGCAGTCTGGTAGCTCGTCGGGCTCATAACCCGAAGGTCGCGGGTTCGAATCCCGCCCCCGCTATCGAGGCCGACCAGGAGCTAGGACCCTAAAAAGCCCTGGAATACCGGCCGACCGAGACCTCGAGGGCCACCGCAAGGTGGCCTTCGTCGTTTGGGGGCTGCGGGCGCGGATCCCCAGTAGGTCCCCAAATGTCGTAGGACTGCATTTCTTGGGACCCGCTTTCGACCCCTCGTCGGGACCTGGCGACGCGCAAGAGGTGCCGCGGAACAGGTTGGTCGAGGCCGACGCGGCGATGTCTGGACCACGGGCGGAAGATGCCGCACTGGTGGCTCATGCCTTCAGGTCTGCTGCGTCAGCCGCGCCCTCGTCGAACATGGGAGGCCTGACCGGCCGGCGGGATCAGCCTGAAGCACGATGCATCGTGGTTGCGGCTGCTTTGGGCCGACGAGGAAGGCACCCCTCAGGAGTAGTCGACAGGAAGGTTGTAACGAGGATCTCGGTGGAGATCCCAATACCTACTGCGGAGGTTCATCGTCACTGGTCCAGGGCGACCGTCGCCCACCGGCTTGCCGTCGAGCATCGTCACGGGCATCACACCGCCCGCCGTGCTGGTGAAAAACACCTCGGTGGCTCGGTAGAG
>JAFAZZ010000260.1 GCA_019239375.1 Solirubrobacterales bacterium
CGGTCGAGTTCGAGCCGCCGGCCGCGCCGCCGGCGGAGCCCGAGCCCGAGGCGATGGAGCTCGCGATCGCCTGGCAGGACGAGCACCTGCTGGTCGTCGACAAGCCGGCCGGCGTCGTCGTGCATCCCGCGCGCGGCCACCGGGCCGGGACGCTGGCCCAGGCCCTGGCCGGACGGGCTGCGGGCGGCGAGGAAGCGTGGCGCGCCGGCATCGTCCACCGCCTGGATCGCGACACCTCCGGGCTGCTGGTGGTGGCCAAGAGCGATGGCGTGCATCGGGCCTTGAAGGCGCTGCTCGCGGCGCGCCGCCTGCGTCGCGAGTACCTGGCTCTGGTCGACGGTCATCCCTCGGCCCGTACCGGCACGATCGACGCCCCGATCGGGCGCCACCGCCGCGACCGCAAGCTCATGTCGATCGACAGCGACGATCCGCGTGAGGCTCGCACCCATTTCGAGATCGAGCGGCTGCTGCCCGCGGCGTCGCTCCTGCGCGTGGCGCTCGAGACGGGGCGAACCCATCAGATTCGGGTCCATCTGGCCGCGATCGGCCACCCGGTGTGCGGCGATCCTCAGTACGGCACAGCCGGACGTTTCGGACTCACCCGTCAGTTCCTGCACGCGGCGCGGTTGGCGTTCGTGCACCCGGTGACCGGGGAGGAGGTGGACGTCCGGTCGGAGTTGCCAGCGGACCTGGTGGGGGCGCTCGGCCGCGCCGAGCGGGGGGAGTAGCGTCACGCCCGCCAGCATCACACGACGCCGAAAAAGAAGACGGGGCGGCCCGTCCACAGCCGCCCCGCCTGACGTTGCGAACCGAGCCACCGGAGGTAGGGGAAGGGAGGTTCGGCCCGCGCACGAGCCACCGCTGAAGGTAGGGGAAGCGAATGGCCCGCTACACCTGAAAACGATGTGGCGCTCGAAAACTTGCGTAAACTGGACCAGAACGTCCCCGATCCCGTTCGCGTGGATCGCGCCCTGCCTCGTCAGCCGAGGTCCGCGAGCGCGCGCGAGCGGGCTGAAGTACAAACCAACACAAGGGAGTAGAAGCAGTGGCTCAGATCGGAATCACGGAGCTACTGGAGGCCGGCGTCCACTTCGGCCACCAGACCCGTCGCTGGAACCCCAAGATGCGGCGATTCATCTTCGGTGAGCGCGACGGCAACTACATCATCGACCTCCTGCAGACCCAGGCGCTGCTGGAGGATGCCCGGCAGTTCGCGGCGGAGCTCTCGCGCCGCGGCGGGACCATGCTGTTCGTCGGGACCAAGAAGCAGGCCCGCGACACCATCCGCGAGAACGCGGAAGCCTCCGATATGCCTTACGTGAACCATCGCTGGCTCGGCGGCCTGTTGACCAACTTCCAGACGATCTCGCAGCGGATCAGGCGGCTGCACGATCTCGAGCGCTACGAGGCGGAGGGCCAGTTGCAGCTGCTGCCGACGCGCGAGCGGATGGCCGCGCAGGCCGACCTGGAGAAGCTCCGCGCCAACCTCGGCGGCGTCAAGAACATGCAGCGTCTGCCCGACGCGGTGTTCGTGATCGACCTCAAGACCGAGGTGATCGCGGTGCGGGAGGCACAGCGCCTGAGGATCCCGATCATCGGACTGGTCGACACGAACTGCGACCCCGACGGGATCGACTATGTGGTCCCCGGCAACGACGACGCGATCCGCTCCTGCGCGCTGGTCACCAAGGCGATCGGGGACGTGGTCTCGCAGGGCCACAACATCTTCCGCGAGGAGGAGGAGCGCGCGCGGATCGAGCGCGAGCGCCAGGAGGCCGAAGAACGTGCGCGCCAGGAGGCGGAAGAGCGTGCCCGTCAGGAGGCCGAGGAGCGTGCGCGCCAGGAGGCGGAGGAGCGAGCTCGCCTCCAGGCCGAAGCGCTGGAGCGCCAGGAGGCCGAGGCTCGGGCGCGGGAGCACGCGGCCTCCCCCCAGCCACAGCCTCCCGTAGCGCCCGACGCCGCGCCGCCCTCCGAGGCGGCGGCGCCGGCCCCCGAGACGGCGGCGCCGGCACCCGAGGCCGCTGCCCCCTCGCCCGAGGCGACCGCGCCGGCCCCCGAGGCGGCGGCGCCGGCCCCCGAGACGGCCGCGCCGGCACCCGAGGCCGCTGCCCCCTCGCCCGAGGCGACCGCGCCTGAACCCGTGGGGCCGGCGCCTGAGCCCGAGCGGGAGGAGCCGCCACAGCCACCCGTCGCCGAAGCCATCGACGAGTCGCAGGCGCCCGAGACGCCACGCGAGCCTGAAGCGGCCGACGCCCGGGAGCCGCAAACCCCCGAGCCCACCGCAGAGGAGACGGCATGAGTGCGATCAGCGCCAAGGAAGTGAAAGCTCTTCGCGACCGGACCGGGGCCGGCGTGCTCGCCTGCCGTGAGGCTTTGAGCGAGGCCCAAGGCGACGCGGAGCGGGCGGTCGAGATCCTCCGGGCGCGCGGTCAGGCCCAGGCAGCCAAACGCGTCGGGCGCGAGGCGAGCGAGGGCGTGGTGCAGAGCTACATCCACGCCGGCAACAAGATCGGGGTGCTGGTCGAAGTCGATTGCGAGACGGACTTCGTGGCCCGCAACGACAGCTTCGTCGAGTTCGCGCGTGACCTCGCCTTGCACATCGCGGCGGCAGCGCCGATCGCGGTGTCCGACGAGGAAGTGCCCGCCGAGGAGCGTGAGCGCGAGGAGCGGATCGCCGTCGAGCAGGCAGCCGACCGGCCCGAGAACGTGCGGGACCGGATCGTCCAGGGCAAGCTCGACAAGTGGCTCGACGACGTGGTCCTGCTGCGCCAGAAGCACGTCAACGAGGACAAGCACGGCGGCAAGACGATCGAGGAGCTTCGGGCCGGGCTGGCCAGCGAGACGGGCGAAAACGTGGTGATCCGCCGGTTCACCCGCTTCGCCGTGGGCGCTTGATCCCCGCCGCCGAACCGACGCGCGCCGCCAGTGCGGTGGCGCGCGAGGAACAGGACGGGCGACCGCCCGTCTATCGGCGCGTTCTGCTCAAGCTGTCGGGTGAGGCGTTGATGGGAGACCTCGAGTACGGGACCGACCCGGGCCGCGTCCAGGCGATCGCCTCCCAGATCGCCGGCGTGCACCAGCGCGGCGTCGAAGTCGCGATCGTGGTCGGCGGCGGCAACATCTACCGGGGACTGGCCGAGGCGGCCAAGGGGATGGACCGCGCGACCGGCGACTACATGGGGATGCTGGCCACCGTGCTGAACGCGCTGGCCCTCCAAGATGCGCTCGAGAAGGACGGCGTCCAGACCCGCGTCCAGTCGGCCATCACGATTTCTGAGGTGGCCGAGCCCTACATCCGCCGCCGCGCCATGCGGCACCTGGAGAAGGGCCGGATCGTGATCTTCGCCGCCGGCACCGGCAACCCGTTCTTCACCACCGACACCGCCGCGGCTCTCCGGGCCGCGGAGTTGCACGCCGAGATCATCCTGATGGCCAAGAATCGGGTCGAGGGCGTCTACACAGCCGATCCGAGGGTCGACTCGGACGCCGAGTTCATCCCCGAGATCACCCACAAGGACGCGCTGACGCGCGGCCTCCAGGTGATGGACTCGACAGCCTTCGCCCTATGCATGGACAACAATCTCCCGATCGTCGTCTTCAACATGGCCGACGAGCGCAACATCGACAAGATAGTGTCAGGAGAACGAGTGGGGACGCTGGTGAGAACATGACCACGGACATGATCGACGAGCTCCTCGGCGACGCACGGGAGCGGATGACCAAGTCGGTGGAGGCGATCCGCAGCGAGTTCGGATCCGTGCGCACCGGGCGGGCCAGCCCGGCGCTCCTGGATCGCATCAATGTCGATTACTACGGGACGTCGACCCCGCTCAAGCAGCTGGCGACGATCTCGGCTCCGGAGGCCCGGCTGCTCACCATCCAGCCCTATGACAAGACCTCGATCAAGGCGATCGAGCGGGCGATCCTCGAATCCGACGTGGGGCTGACGCCCAACAACGACGGCAACCTGATCCGTCTAGGGGTTCCCGAGCTCACCGAGGAGCGGCGCAAACAACTGGTGAGGGTCGTGCGGCACATAGCTGAGGAGGGCCGCGTGGCGATCCGCAACATCCGCCGCGATGTGATGCACGACCTGCGCGAGCTCAAGGAGGCGGGCGAAGCGGGATCGGACGACGAGCATCGCGCCGAGGTCGAGCTACAGAAGGTGACCGACGGCCGCATCGCCGAGCTCGACGAGCTGCTCAAGCACAAGGAAGCCGAGATTCTGGAGGTATAGGTGGTGGTAACTCGCGGCGAGCGCGGGACCGCCCAGACCGACGGTGCACGTGCCCGCTACGTCGCGATCATCACCGACGGCAACGGTCGATGGGCCGAGCGGCGGGGCCTGCCCGCGCTGGCCGGGCATGAGGCAGGGGCAGACACAGTCAAAGCCCGGCTGCGCGACGCCGTCGACTTGGGCATCGACGAGCTCACGGTGTTCTCCTTCTCGACCGAAAACTGGAGCCGCCCGCGGGGCGAGGTCGAGGGCCTGATGGCGATGATGGCCCGGCGCCTCGAGGCCGAGACGCCAGAGCTTCACGATGAAGGCGTCCGGATGCGCTTCATCGGACGGCGGCGCGACCCGGTGGCGCCGGCGCTGATCGAGCAGATGGCCTGGGCCGAGGAACTCACTCGGAGAAACAGCCGGATCACCCTGTTTGTCGCCTTCAATTACGGTGGCCGGGCGGAGATCGTCGATGCAGCGCGAACCTTCACCTCAGGCAGCGAGGACGAGTTTCGCGCGCACCTGTACGCGCCGGACATGCACGATCCCGACCTGATCATCCGCACCAGCGGCGAGCAGCGGATCTCCAACTACCTGCTCTGGCAGGGGGCGTACGCGGAGCTCGTGTTCCGCGATGAGCTGTGGCCGGACTTCTCGCGTGAGGCGCTTGAGCAGAGCCTCGAGGACTTCACCGCGCGCAGCCGGCGCTTCGGAGGCCGGTAGCGATGCCGGCTGCACGCGCCGGTGCGGCGCCGCGCCAGCGGCGTGCTCGCCGTGAGCCGCCGCCCAAGAAGCCCCGCCGGCGCTCGGATCTGTTGTCGCGGATCCTCGTGGCGATTCCCCTCGCGCTCGCCACGATCATCTTCATCGGGGTCGGCGGGCTGCCGTTCCAGCTCTTCATCATCGCCGCCGGTCTGATCTGCATGCACGAGTGCTATCGGCTGTTGGGTGCCTGGCGCCCGGTGTCGGTGGTGGGCTTCGCCGCGCTCGCAGCGATGGTTTTCGCCGCGCGGTCAGGGGGACAGGGCGGTGTCCTGGAGGTGGCGGTGGGCGCCGTGCCGGTCGCGCTTGTGCTCGTCCTGGCCCGTGAGCAGCCACGGCCGACGGTGGCGATCGGGGGGACGCTGCTCGGGGTGTACTGGATCGGGCTGGCGTTCGGGCACACCGAGCTGCTTCGCGAGCTGCCCCACGGCAACAGCGTGTTGATCGACGTGCTGGTCGGCACCTTCGTCGGCGACACCGCCGCCTACGCCGGCGGGCGGCTGTTCGGGCGCCGTCAGTTCGCCCCTCGGGTGTCGCCGGCCAAGACGGTCGAAGGGCTGGTCTGCGGCATGCTCGGCGCGATCCTGGCCGTCTTCATCGCGGGCCTCTACCAAACCTGGCTGACCCAAGGAGACGCGCTCCTGCTCGGAGTGGCGGTCGCGGTCATGGGGCCGCTCGGCGACTTGTTCGAGTCGATGGTCAAGCGCGACGCCGGGGCCAAGGACGCAGGGACGCTGTTCGGTGCGCATGGCGGTGCGCTCGACAGGCTGGACGCGGCGATGTTCACAGTGGTGGCCGGGTACTACATCTGGCTCGCCCTCGCCCACTGAGCCCGGCGCGGCTCGGGAGCTCTGAGCGCTCTCCCTAGACTGGGGCGGATGCCCCGCCGCATCGCGATCCTTGGCTCCACCGGCTCGATCGGCTGCCAGGCCCTCGACGTGGTTGCCCGCTCCAGCGCGGAGCTGTCGGTGGCGGCATTGAGCGCCGCCGGCTCCTGGGAATCACTGGTCGAGCAGGCGCGCCGCCACGGGGTGCGCAAGGTGGCGATAGCCGACGCCGACGCCGCCGCACGAGCGAGCGAAGCGTGGACCGAGGGAGAGGTGCTGGCCGGGCCGGACGGCGTGGTGCGGTTGATCACCGAATGCGAATGCGACATGGTCCTGAACGCGATCGTCGGCTCGGCCGGGCTCCTACCGACGGTGGCGACCCTGGGCGAGGGCATCGACCTCGCGCTCGCCAACAAGGAGTCGCTGGTCGTGGGTGGCGAGCTCGTGACCGCGCTCGCCCAGGCCACCGGCGCGGCGGTGATCCCCGTCGACTCCGAGCATTCAGCGCTTCACCAGCTGCTCGGCGCCGAACGTCCGGGAACGGTCGATCGCCTGATCCTGACCGCATCTGGTGGCCCCTTTCGCGGGATGCGGCGGGAGGATCTCGAGCAGGTCACGACCGAGCAGGCGCTCGCGCATCCGACCTGGGCGATGGGCGGCAAGATCACCATCGACTCCGCGACGCTCATGAACAAGGGTCTCGAGCTGATCGAGGCTCACCACCTGTTCGGAACACCGTACGAGCAGATCGACGTCGTCGTGCATGCCCAGTCGATCGTCCACAGCCTCGTGCAGCTCTGCGACGGGGCCACGCTCGCCCATCTCGGATATCCCGACATGAGGATGCCGATCTCCTACGCCCTGCATCATCCCGAGCGGGTCGACGTCCCGGTTCGGCCGCTGGACCTGGTCGAGGTCGGGGCGCTCACGTTCGAGCCCGTGGACGAGGACACTTTCAGCTGCGTGCGGATCGCCCGCGAGGCGGCGCGGGCGGGGGGGACGGCTCCGTGCACGATGAACGCGGCCAACGAGGTAGCGGTGCACGCGTTCCTCGGCGAGCGACTCCGGTTCCTGGACATCGCGGCGGTGATAGAGGAGACGCTCGAGCTGCTCCCGCCGCAGCCGGTTCACTCGTTCGAGGCGCTCGGCGAGGCGGACGCCGAGGCGCGCAGGGTGGCCGGCGAGCTGGTGGCCGAGCGGGCGCCGGCATAAGGACTCCGCCCTCAGCGGCTCTTAACTCGCTCTCACCCGCGCCTGCCACACTGAGACCCCTGCCATGTCGTACGTCCTCGCCTTCCTGGGCTTCGTCGCGCTGATCATCCTGCACGAGTTTGGCCACTTCGCGGTGGCCAAGGCGGTGGGGATGCGGGTCGAACGGTTCTCGCTTTTCATGGGGCCGCTACTGGTCAAGTTCCGCCGCGGCGAGACCGAGTACGGCATCGGGCCGTTCCCGCTGGGAGGCTACGTGCGGATCACCGGGATGAACCCGCACGAGGAGATCCCGCCCGAGGTGGTGCCGCGCGCCTATTACAACCAGGCGGTCTGGAAGCGGATCGTGGTGATTCTGGCCGGGCCGGCGATGAACCTGCTGATCGCGTTCGTGATCGTGTGGGCGCTGGTGATGTCGAGCAGCCAGGCCGTGCCTACCACTACCGTGGGTCAGGTCACGTCCGGCTCGCCGGCGGCGAAGGTTCTGCGGCCGGGCGACGAGGTGGTCTCGGTCGACGGGATCGGCGGTTCCGAGGCGGCAATTCGCAAGCAGATCGACAGCCATCGCTGCGCCGGCGCCCAGGTGAACGATTGTCTCGCCGCCACGCCCGCACGGGTGGTCGTCAAGCGGGATGGCCAACTCGTCACGCTCCAGATCCGGCCTCGCTATAACGCCGCCGCCGAGCGGGTCCTGCTCGGCATCGCCTTCGCTGGGAAACCAGCCAACGCCGCCCAGGCAGCGTCAATCACCACCAGCCAGCTCGCGTCGGTCACCGGGCAGACCGTGTCCACGGTGGCGCGAATCTTCGAGCCACAGCAGCGAAAACAGCTTCACAGCATCGTCTACGGCTACACCGCCACCCAGGAGTCGTTTGCCACCAGCACCACCCAGGCCCTGTGGGTGCTGGCGCTGATCTCGCTGTCGCTGGCCATCATCAACCTGTTCCCGTTCCTCCCCCTCGACGGCGGGCACGTGTTCTGGGCGGTGGCCGAGAAGCTGCGGGGGAAGCGGATCCCGTTCGAGGTGATGGAGCGCGCCGGCGTGGTCGGGTTCGTCCTGATCATGTTCATCTTCGTCATCGGCCTAACCAACGACATCTCGACGCTGTCTGGTCCGGGGATCGGGCTTCGGTAGGGGCGTCGCGCCGTCCTGTCCGCCGGGGGGGCGGGTCGAGGGCCGGCAGGTTGTCAAGGGTTCCGCGAGGGCGGCCAGCGCGCCATCGAACGCCCTACCTAGCCCTTCCGGACAGCCCAGCGTCTCAACAAAAGGCCATCAAGGGGGCAGACGTTGCCGTTATCTCCACACTCGTCGCCACGCCCGAGGCGGATGCGGGGTTGGCCTCCATATACGGGGCGAACGCCGCACTCGCGGCCGCCAGCGCGCCGAATGTGGCGTTATAGGCGATTTGCGTTGACCTGCGATTGGGCTTCCAATAAGTCAGCGCGCCCACCACACCGCCGGCGCGATCGTCAGGCGGCGTCTGGTCCGCCACATGCGGAAGGCCATTACGCAATCCCGGGTGTGGGGTTCTCATCCTCGCCTGCACCCGCTAAGGCCTTTGAGCGCGGGTGCAGGCGAGGGTGAGATGCCCCGCACCCACTGGTAGCGCTACCCAACCAGCACCTGTCTCGCGTCGAGCAGATCAAGAAGCTGACCATCGTGGCGGGCGACTGGCTCCCCGGCGGTGACGAGCTGACGGCGACGATGAAGCTCAAGCGCGCTCCGATCGCCGCCAAGTACGCGCCCGAGATCGACGCGATGTACGCGCAGGCGTGACGTCTAACGCAGCGTGACGGCCACCGAGCGGCTATAGACGGTGGTCCCGGCCAGCGGCAGCGCGCCTGGCGGGTAGGTGTAGGCGAGCCGGACGCTCCCGCTAGACGGCAACCGCATCCGAACGTCGAAGTAGCAGTTGCCTGGGTCCCTGACCAGCACGGTTCGCAGCGTCGCGTAGGCCGCGGACCCTTGCGCGGCGAACTGGATCTCGGCGATCTGCGGCTCGCCACTATCGAGTATTGCGTAGCGCGCCGGACGCACGCAGCCCCACACCTCGAGCGGGCGCGCGCGCCGCCCGGAGACGACCGGGAGGTACAGCGGCAGCCGGTAGGCGGCATAGCTTGGCTTAGCCTGCCCGCTTGAGAACAGCAGCCCGCTGGCGAACCCTCCGCCGCCCTGGGTCTTCGGCTCGGGCGGCGGGTCGTAGAGGAGGTACTGCGTCGTGCTGGCGATGCGGGGCTGCTTCCAGCTCAGGTACTCGGCCCAGTTGAGGTAGTACGCCGCCGTCGCCACGGGCACGAAGCCGCTGTGGCCGGGCGGGCTCGTGATGTAGCCGTACTCGGTGCTGTAAATGGGGAGGCGGCGGTGCGACCCGTACACCTGCTGGACGCGGTCGAGGGCGCGCTCGAGATTTGGAAGCCTCGGAAACGGCGCGAGGTCAGGGTCACGCGAGGTCTCGATCGTGGGCGGCTGGTCGTGCGGGTAGGGATGGTCGGCCAGCCCCGTGGCCTTGAACAGCCCGGGGTTGCTACGACGGAACGCGCGCGAGCCAGCCCCGGTGGTCGGGCATCCCACCGCTCGAGCCGCCGATCCACGTAAGGGGCGATAGCCGGAATCCAGGCAATACAGCGTCCGGAGGAAGCGCAGCGGCTTGGTCTGCCCGAACTGGCCCGGGAGCCCCTGGGGACGCCGGCGCGTCCCGACCGCACTGAGGCCAAACGGCGCGAACTCTCCGATCAGGATGGTGTCGCCACCGTGCCCGGTCGCCTGGAGGGCGTTCCAGGCCTCCGAGACCAGGCTGCGGTACATCGACGGCCCCGTTGCCACCGTGGAGCCGTCGACCGCTTGCGGCCCCAGATCCTCGCCGAAATTCGGCTCGTTCCAGATCGCCCAGAAGCTCACGCGCGGCAGCGGTGTCGTCTGCCCCGGTGGGACGTAGCTGCCGCTGTAGCGCTCGCCCACCGCCTGCGCGAACCGGCCGAAAGCACTCGCCGACGGCCGCCACGCCCAGAACTGGTTGTCGAGCGCCGCCAACGGCAGCCCCGGGCCTTCCGCCCATCGCGGCGCACCCCCGCTCAGGGTCAAGTCAAGCGCAATTCCGTCGGCCGCGGCGGTTCTCACGATCTCGTCGTAGGGCGCCCAGTTCGCCTCCGGGTACGACGCGGGGTCGGAGGCGTCGAACACGCGCGGCGGCTAACGGGCTTCCCAGTCGGGCGCGATCTGGGCCCACACCACGGTCACGCGGACCATGCTCACTCCGAGCGCGCGGAACCTCGCAAGGGTCCTCAGCGAATCCGCGAGCACCCTCGAAGAGTCCTGGATGATCGACACCTGACCGGCCGATGCCGACGCAGCCGCCGGCATCCCCACGAACAGGCCCGACACCGCGATCGCGCCGAGCGCGGCGGCCAGCGTCCTGACCCGGCGCGCCCTCATGTCAGAAGGAACGACGCGACTAGTCCGAAGTTGCGCGGCGTCCGTCAGCCGACGGTAACCGACACGGCTCGGCTGAACACCTCGGCGCCGTTTCCGAGCAGCGCGTCGGCCGGAGGATAGGTGTAGGCGAGTCTCACCGTGCCACTGGACGGGAGGGTCACGCGGAGGTCGAAGTAGCAGTTCCTGCCGGCGCCGACGGTGATCGTCTGGAGCGGGACGTACTGTCCGGTCGCGCTCGCGGCAAACTGCAGCTGCGCCGTCTGCGGCAATCCAGTGTCGAGTTGGCCCAGCCGAGCCGGGCGGATGCAGCCCCACACCTCGAGGGCGTGGCCCGCACGGGTCTGCGTCACCGGCAGGTAGAGGGGCAGGCGCCACGCGTAGTAGGTCGCCTTCTGGATTCCGTTCCAGGTCAGAAGCCCGCTGGCGAAGCCGCCCCAGTTGTTGGCGCGCGTCGGGCGCAGCGGGTCATAGAGCAGGTACTGCTCGAAGGAGCTCAGCCGCGGATTTCTCCAGCTGATGTACTCGGCCCAATTCGTGTACTCGGCCGCCTTGGCGGGCGAGAGATAGATCACCCTGATGCGCGTGGTCGGGTCGGGACTGTGCTTTGGCGGGCTGGTGATGTACCCGAACTCGGTGTCGTAAACGGGGAATCTCGTCCGCGACCCGTACGCCTGCTGGAGGCGATCGAGCGCCCGGGTGAGATTGCCAATCACCCCGAGCGAGCTGTAGTCGGCGGTGGAGGAATGGTTGACCGGATCCGGGTTCGGTTCGTGATTGGGGAGGTACCAGCGCATGTAAGGGTGGTCGGAGACGGCGCTGGCCCCAAACAGCGCCGCATTCTGCGCCCGAAAACGCCGCGAGCCTGCTGCGGTGGTTGGGCATCCCCGGAGCTGGGCGGCAACCCCGCGGAGCTGGTGATACCCGGCATCCACGCAGTAGAGCGCCCGCAGGAACGTGAGCGGCTTCATGCCCGAGAACACGCCCCAGAAGCTCTCCCCGCGCGGCGCGAGCTCGCCGAAGGCGATCGTGTCGGTCGCCGTGTTGTGGCCGCTGGCCTGAAGCCCGCTCCAGGCCGCGTTCAGCAGGCTGCGGTACATCCGCGGGCTGTTCTCGATTCTTAGGTTGCCGGGCACTCCCTGCGGCGCGAGGCTCGGCCCGTAGTCGGGCTCATTCCACACGGTCCAGAAGTCGACCCGGGGAAGATCGTTCGGGTCGCCGGGCGCCGAGGCGCGGCGGGCCGGGTTGTAGTTGCCGCTGTAGCGGGTGCCGATCGCGCGAACGAATGCCGCGAAAGCGCTGGCCGATGGTTCCCAATTGGGGTTGCTGTTGCCCGCGGGCCGGCCCGAGCCCGTGGCCCACTGAGGCGCACCTCCCATCAGGTCGAGGTTGACTCTGATGCCGTCCTGGTGGGCGATCGTGACGATCTCGTCCCAGAGCCTCCAGTTCCGCGCGGGGTAGGCGGCCGGATTGGCCGCGTCGAAGCCCCGGGGCGGCCGCTTTGCCCCCGCCGCGGGCGCGATCGCCTGCCAATACACCGAAACCCGAACGGCGTCCGCGCCGAGCAGACGCATCCGCGCGAGCGTACCCGCCGGATCGGCGTCCAGACGGGGATCGTCTTGCATCATCGAGATCTGCTGCGTCGACGCCGAAGCTCGTGCTGCGGGGAACGCCAGCACGATCAGCGCCAGCCCCACGACGCGGGCCAGCGCGGTCATCCGTGGCCATGCGGAGCGCATCTAGCTAACCGTCACCCTCTGCGTCCGGCTGTACACGGTCTGGCCGGCGACCGGCGTGGTCGGGCTCGAGCTCGGCAGCTGACGGGCCGTCGGATAGGACCAGGCGAGCCGCACCGACCCGCCGGCCGGGAACGTCACCCGCAGGTCGATGTAGCCGCGGACGTTGGTCGCGGTCACCCTCCGCAACGTGGTGAACGCGCCGCGGGAGCCGCGCTGGAACTGGATTTGCACCTGCTGGGGGATGCCGGCGGTGTCGAGGCGCGCGAAATGGGCCGGCCGCACGCATCCCCACACCTCGAGGCTATGACCGCGTCGCGCCGTCGTCATCGGGAGCAACAGCGGCAGCCGGTAGGCGGCGTAGGCCGGCTTGCGGGTCCCGGAATAGAAGATCAGGCCACTGGCGAACCCGCCGTATTCCGGCGCCTTGCGCGGATTGGGGTCGACCAGGAGGTACTGCATGGTCGAGGCGATCCGCGGATTGCGCCACGAGATGTATTCCGCCCAGTTGATGTAATAGGCCGCCGTGGTCGGCGAGACGAACTGGCCGTTGGGGTTCAGGGGCGTCAAGCTGGCGTTCGGCGGGTTGGTGATGTAGCCGTACTCGTTGTTGTAGACCGGGAACCGCTTGCCCGACCCATATATGCGCTGGATGCGGTCCAGCGTGCTCGCGAGACCTGGAAGCTCGCTGAACTCGTTGTAGTCGGGATCGGTCGAGCTCGCCTTGGTCGGCGGCAGGTTGACCGGGTAGGGGTGGGTGGCAAAGCCGGAGGCCTCAAACAGCGCCGGGTGCGCGGCGCGCAGTCGCCGCGAGGCCGCCGCGGTGGTTGGACAGCCGACCGCCGCGGCCGCGCCGCCGCGCAACTCCTTGTAGGCCGAGCTGAGGCAGTACAGCGAGCGGATGAACTGCATCGGCTTGGTCGCTGCGAAGTTGCCCGGTAGACCCTGCGGAGCGCCCGGGCTGGGTTTCGCCGACTGGCCGCGAGCGTCGAGGTTGCCGATCAGGATCGTGTCGCGGCCGTGCCCGGTGCCCTGAAGAGCGCCCCAGCCGGCGTCCAGCAGGCTCCGGTACATCCAGGCAGCCGCGGGCACCGACGAGCCCTTGATGGCCTGCGGCGCGAGGTCCATCCCGAAGTTCGGCTCGTTCCAGATCTCCCAGAAGCTCACCCGGGGCACGTCGTTCGGCGCGCCCGGCATCGATTTGCCGAGCGTGGGCTCGTAGGTGCCGCTATAGCGCGCGCCGAGCGCCTGCACGAACTGCTTGAAGGCAGCCGCCGAGGGCTTCCAGCTGCCAAACCCTCCGGGCGGGGGCTGGCCCGGGCCGACGGCCCATGGTGGCGCCGGACCCCCGATGGAGAGGTCGACCGCAATGCCGTCCTGGCGGGCATCGTTGACGATCTGGTCGTAGATGCTCCAGCTTCCCGCCGGATACGAGGCCGGATTGGCGGGGTTGAAGCCGGCGGGTCGCCTGGATGGGGCGATCGCATTCCAGTGAACCGAAATGCGCACGATGCCGACCCCGAGGTCGCGCAGCTGCTGGAGGGTCGCCCCTGGGTTGCTCAGGAGCTGAGCGTCGTCCTGGAACATCTCGATCTGGTTGACCTGCGCGGAAGCCCGTGCGGGTGAGTGCAGCGACCACGCCGCCGCCAGAGCCGCCGTCAGCAGGAACGAAAGGCCGAGTGGCGTGAGCAGTCGCATTTGCACAAGACAACAGAGCTGGTCAGAGGAAGTTGCGCCCCGCCCAAGGTCCGAAGACGAACAACCGGGCCCGGAGGGCGCGCGCCAGCCGGCACCCTCCGGCGCGGCATGCTCGAGGGCGCGGCATGCCCGAGCGTCAGAGGCCGCACCCTACTGAATCGTTATCGGCACCGTCCGGCTGTGGATGCGGGGGCCGTGCGGATAGGACCACTGGACGCGTACCAACCCGCTCGAGGGAAACGTGACCGGAACGTCGAAGTAGCCATACGGGTCGGTCAGCGTCACCCGCTTTACGGTGCGGAACGCGGCGGTAGCGCCGGGTTTGAGTTGAATGTCGGCCACCTGCGGCCGACGCGAGCCGAGCGTTACATAGTGGGCCGGCCGCACGCAGGCCCACACCGCGAGGGCGTGCCCGCTCGACGCCGTACTGACCGGGAGGTAGAGCGGCAGCCGGAATGCGTCGTATAGCGCCTTCGGCTTGCCACCGTAGAACAGCAGACCGGTGTCGAAGCTGCCCGCACCGGGCGGCGGGTCGGCGAGCAGGTACTGGTCCCAGGAGACGATCCGCGGGTCACGCCAGCTCATGTACTCGGCCAGGTTCGCCCAGGCCGCCGCCTGCGCGGGCTTGACCGCCCGGGCGATGCTCGCTTCGGGTGGATTGGTCTGGTAGCCGAACTCGGTGTCATACAGCGCGAAGCGGGCGCTGGAACCGTACGCGCTGAGCGCCCCGTCGAGGGTCCGCTCGAGGCTCGGCACCTGCGGCAGGTCCGCGTAGTCCGGGAAGCCGGGAGTGCGGACGTTGGGGGCGAAGCCCTGCGGATAAGGGTGGAAGGCAAATCCGCCGGCTTGAAATAGCCCCGGATGCTCGCGCGGGAAGGCGGCGGACGCCGCGGTGCTCGTAGGACAGCCGCGCAGCGCGGCCGCCTCGCCCTGCAGCGGGTGGAGCGACCCGTCGACGCAGTAGAGCGCGCGGATGAAGCGGAGCGGGACCATGCCGGAGAAGTTGCCGGGCTGATCGCCGATCGTCTGTCCCCGCGGCGCCACCTCGCCGATCAGGACGGTGTCGTGGCGGTGGCCGGTCTGCTCCAGAGCGGTCCAGGCCGCGTCGAGCAATCCGCGATAGAGCATGGGGGAGACCTCGACCGCGGAGCGATCGATCGCCTGCGGGGCCAGCTGCTGACCGTAGTTGGGCTCGTTCCAGATCGACCAGAAGTCGAGGCGGGGCAGGGCAGAGCCGGCGCCGGCCGGCTTGTACTCGCCGCTGTAGCGCCTGGCCACCGCCTCGACGAACAACTCGAACTCCTGGGTCGAGGGCTTCCAGGCACCGAGAAAACCGCTCGCCGTGCCCCGCGGCACTCCAGGGCCGGACGCCCATAGCGGCGCGGGTGCCTCGACCGCGACGTCGAGCCCCACGCCCCGGGTGGCGGCGGCACGGGCGATCGCGTCGTAGTCGGTCCACGACGCGGCCGGGTAGGAAGCCGGCGAGGACGCGTCGAATTGCGGTCGCGTCCGCGACAGCGGGTCCGGCGCCAGCGAGGCCCACGGCATGAACACCTTGACGCGCGTAACGCCGAGCCGCTTGAGCAGATCGAGTGTCGCTCCCGGGTTGACGAACAGCTCGGTCTGGGCCTCGAAAATCGTCTGGAGTGGCTGACTGCGGGCGGGAACCTGGGCGGTCGTCGGCGCGGTCCCGCCGCATCCGCCGACCACGAGCGCAACGGCCGCTGCCGCGATCGCCGCGACCACCACCCCGAGCGCAGGCGCCCTGCGGGACGGTGTGAGGAAGGGCGACATCGGCAGGGTGGTGTTGAGTGGCGGCTAGGCCCGTCGGCGGCGAAGGGTCAGCGTTCAGTCCCCGCTCTACAATGCGCGCGGATGCTTGTCCCGGCCCGCTCGGACGCCGCAGTGGCGGCCCGGACCTCCAGGGCGCTGAGGGTAGCAAGCGTTCCGGCCGAGATCTGGTTGGTCGCGGGCGTCGTCGCGGTGTCCGCGTGGCTGCGCTTTGCCACGCTGGGCGCCCAGAGCTACTGGTTCGACGAGGCTCAGGCCGCCCACGAGTTGCACCTGTCGCTGGGGGCGATGCTGAGCTCGATGGTCGCGCACGAGACCAATCCGCCGCTCTACTTCGTGCTCGGGTGGGCGTGGGCGCACACGTTCGGGGCGGGCGAGGTGGCACTCCGTTCCCTCTCGGCCCTGGCCGGCACGGCAGCGGTGGTGGTGGCCTACCTGTGCGGCCGGGAGCTCGTCTCGCGTCCGGCCGGGCTCCTGGCCGCGGGGTTGACGGCGCTCAGTCCGTTCATGATCTGGTACTCCCAAGAGGCCAGGGAGTACATGCTGCTGGCCGCCCTGTGCGGCGCCTCGCTGCTCTACTTCGCGCGGACCTGGCGCGCACCCACGCGCCAGAACGTGGCTGGCTGGACCGTCTTCTCCGCCCTCGCCGTGCTGACGCACTCGTTCGCCGGCTTTCTCGTGGCACCCGAGGCGCTGTGGCTGGCCTTCACCATCCGCACGCGCGCGATCGCGATCGCGGTGGGCACGGTCGCTGTGGTGCAGCTCTCGCTGGCACCGCTGCTCTTCACGCACGCCACCAGCCGGCTGCTCGGCTTCATCAGCTCGACCTCGCTGAGCGCGCGGGTCCAGCAGGTGCCGGTCGCCTTTGGGCTGGGGACGCTGTACGAGAGCCCGCTGGCCCGCTTTGGGCTCATCGGAGCCGCCGCGTTGACCGCTGCATTGATCGCGCTGCTCGTCGTCGGCGCCGATGCCCGGCAGCTTCGCGGTGCCGGCGCCGCCGCGACGATCGCGGCCGTCGTGGTCCTAGTCCCGCTGGGCCTGGCCCTGCTCGGAGAGGACTACTACATACCGCGCGCGCTGATCCCGGCCTGGATCCCCCTGGCCGTGGTGGTGGGGGCGGCGTGTACCGCGCCGCGCGTGCGCATCGCCGGCGGTCTGCTCGCGGTCGTCCTGCTGGGCGGCTTCGTCTATGCCCAGGCCCGCATCAGCTCTCACCCCCAGTATCAGCGCCCCGATTGGCGCGGCGTGGCCAGAGCGCTCGGTCCGGCGCCGCCCGGCGCGCGGGCCATCGTCGCCTACGACGGCGCGCTGGCCAGCGATCCGCTCGCCACCTACCTGCCGGGCGTGGCGTGGAACCAGAACGGGAACGCGGCGACCACGGTGGGTGAGATCGACGTGGTCGGTCATTCCTGGCAGGCCGTCGGACGTCCGCTCCCGGCCGGCGTACGGCTGATCGGGACGAAGGCGGTGGAGGACTTCCTGGTCGCTCGCTTCGCGACCCAACCGGCACGCCGCCTGAGCACCGCGCAGATCGGCGCCGCGGCGCCGTCTCTGCTCGGCCCCGCGGGCGCCGCGGGCGTGGTGCTCGTGCAGAGTTCGGGCTGAGGACCCGAGCGCGGGCCGGCGCGTGATCCTCATCCTGCACAACCGCTATCGCGCGGTGGGTGGCGAGGAGCGCGCTGTCGGCGATCTCGCCGCCCTGCTGCGGCGACGTGGACACGAGGTCGAGGTGCTCGAGCGCTCGAGCCAGGGCCTTGGGCGGGGAGCGGCAGCGCACGGACTCCTGGCCGGCGGGGTCGACCCTGATGAAGTCGCGGAGGTGGTGCGCCGCCGCGGCGCGCGCATCGTGCACGCCCACAACATCCATCCGCTGTTCGGCTGGAGGGCGCTCTCCGCCGCCCGTGCGGCTGGGGCGCGGACCCTGCTCCATCTCCACAACTATCGGCTGTTTTGCGCCATCGGCATCGCCTACCGCGAAGGCGCGCCGTGCTTTCGCTGCCGGCGCGGCGACACCCTTCCCGGGCTGCGGCTGCGTTGCCGCGGGCCGCTGTCCGAGGCAGCCGTCTACGCGGCCGCGCTGTACCGCCAGCAGCCCCGCCTACTCGAGCACGTGGATCAGTTCGTGGCCGTGAGCGGCGCGCTGGCTTCGCATATGCGCGACTTGGGGCTGCCGGCCTCGTTAACCGCCACGTTGCCCAATTTCGTGCCAGATGACGAGTTGGTGCCCGAGTCGCGCGCTGGAGCGGGCGAGTTCGCGCTCGCGGTCGGCCGACTCACCGAGGAGAAGGGATTCGATACCGCGGTCGCCGCGGCCCGCGCCACCGGAACCCCGCTCGTGATCGCCGGCAGCGGACCGGACGAGCCGCGCCTGCGGGCGCTTGCCGCGGGCGCCGACGTGCGGTTCACGGGACGTCTTGCTCCCGGCGCACTCTCGGGCCTGCGCGCGCGCGCGGCGGTGGTGCTCGCCCCGTCGCGCTGGGAAGAGCCCTTCCCCTACGCGGTACTCGAGGCGCTGGCCGCCGGTGTACCGATTCTGGCTTCCGACCGGGGTGGCCTGCCCGAGCTCGTCGGCACCGATGCGGCCCTGCCGGCGAGCGATCAGGCGGCCTGGTCGGACGCCCTCGCGGAGCTGTGGCACGACCCGCCGCTGCGGTCCGCGCGGGGCGAGCAGGCCCTCGTCCGCGCTCGCGAACAGTTCGGCGAGGCCGGCTACTACGACCGCCTGAGCCAGCTGTATGGCCCCCTTTCCCCATAAGCTTGTCCAATGATCAGACGGGCGATCTTGGCGCTCGTGCTGTCGTGCGCGCTCGCGCTGGCCGCACCCGTGGCTGCCGGCGCCGCCGGCGCCGACACCCCCTCGGCGGCGATCAGTGACTGCAACGACCACGGGCAGCTGACGGCCCATTACTCGCCTTCGACGCTGCGCGCCGCATTGGCCCAGATGCCGGTGGACGTCCGGGAGTACACCGACTGCTACGACGTGATCGAGCGCCAGCTGTTCAAGGAGCTCGGCCAGTCGACGCCCGGTGCCGCCGGTACCCCCGCATCGAGCTCCAGCGGCTCGGGTCTGCCGACTTGGCTGCTCGTCGTGATCGTGCTGCTGGCGCTCGCCGCCGTGACGTTCGGCGCACTGGCCATCAGGCGCCGCACGGCCACGGCCGACGGTCCGTCGGCAGCCGTGGCCGGCGATCCGGCCGAGCCGCGGGGTGGTCCGGTCGAGCCGCGGGGTGGTCCGGGCGAGCCGCGGGGTGGTCCGGGCGAGCCGCGGGGCGGTCCGGCCGAGCTTGGCGGACCCGCCGCCGGCGGCCCGCCAGCCACGGCGGCCGGCCCCGACGCTCCGCCGCGGGACCCAGGCGGCCCGGCGCCTACTTGATCGTGACCGCCACCGTCCGGCTGTACGCGGCTCCGCCGCCCAGCAGCGGATCGCCGGACGGATAGGCCCAGGCCAGCCTGACCGAGCCGCTGGTCGAGAGAGCTAGGCGGACGTCGATGTAGCTCTTGGGGTTGGTGATCGCGACGGTGTCGATCGTCTGCCAGGCCGCGTGCCCGCCGGCCTGG
>JAFAZZ010000494.1 GCA_019239375.1 Solirubrobacterales bacterium
CGATCGCCGACCCGCAGTCCCCCCCGTTCGACCTCTCGATCCCCGACATCTACCGCTACGAGATCTGGAAGCAGGACTTCAGGCAGAACGGTCTTGCCAATTTCGGCATGATCTGGCTCTCGAGCGATCACACGGGTGGGCCGACGACGCCGGAGGCGGGGGTGGCCGACAACGATCTCGCCACGGGTGACATCGTGGACACGATCTCACACAGCAAGTACTGGAAGGACACCGCCATTTTCGTCTTCGAGGACGACAGCCAGGACGGTGCCGACCACGTCGACGGCCACCGCGCCCCGGTCCAGATCATCAGCCCCTGGGCCCAGCACGGCAAGGTGATCAACACCTACTACTCCCAGATCTCCGCGGTCCGGACGATCGAGCAGATCCTCGGTGCCCAGCCGCTGAACGAGAAGGTCGCTGCGGCCACGCCGATGTACGACGCCTTCGCCTCGAGGCCCAACTACAGGCCCTTCAACGCGGTGCCGAACCAGGTCCCGCTCACCGAGGGCATCGCCACCCCGCCGGCCTGTGGTCTGGACACCTTGGGCCAGACCGGCGCCGCGACGACGGCGCTGAAGAGGGAGGAGGCTCGGAGGATCGCGGTGCCCGCGAACGAGCAGGCCATCGCCGCTAAGTGGCAGACTTGGCTGACCAGCCAGCATCTCACCGGTAACGGTGCGGTCCCCGACTACGCCAATCCGGAGCAGATGAACCGGTACACGTGGTACCAGGCCCATAGTTGGAAGGTGCCCTATCCGGGTGACTCGGAGATCTACGCTCCAGCGCAGGTTCCGGGTGGCTTCATCCCGAGCTCAGAGCACTGACGACTCCCCGGACTACAGCTGAACAGCAGTGCACGGTGACGGCCCGGCGGAGGGCATCCGGCGGGCCGTTACCTAGTCGGTGCATTTCACAGGTTCAGCTGTGCCAGCAAGATCGCGGCGCGCGAGACGCGGGCCGGACCGATAGGTAACGTCGTGTCAGTAGCCAAAGGTCCAACCTACCGCCCATCGCTTCCAGAGGCCGAGATGGGCTCGATGTCGCAGGCACCATCCGAACATCGAATGCATGAAAGGCTTGCCGTTCGGGCCCGCGGGATCACGAAATCCTTTGGCGAGGTGATCGCCCTTGACCGCGTCGACCTCGACATCGCGGAGGGCCACGTACATGGTCTGGTCGGGCCGAACGGGGCCGGGAAGACGACGCTGCTGGGCCTGCTCCTCGGGCTCGCCCAGGCCGATGGCGGCGACCTGGAGATCCTCGGCACCCCGGTGCGCAGGGCGCTCGCCGTCCCCCACGGAGTTGCGGGTTTCGTGGATGGGCCAGGTCTGTATCCGTCGCTGACCGCTCGACAGAACCTCGCCGCGCTGGCCCGCCTGCGTGGCGATGGCTCTGAGGGCATCGGCGATGTGTTGGAGCAGGTGGGCCTCAGCGATGTCGCCGACGACCGCGTCCGCGGCTTCTCGCTCGGGATGCGACAGCGTCTCGGGCTTGCCGCCGCGCTGTTGACGAAGCCCCGGCTGCTCGTACTCGACGAACCCGCGAACGGTCTAGATCCTGCCGGGACGCGTCATGTGCATCGTGTCCTGACCGGACTGGCGGCGCGTGGCGTCTCGATCGTCATATCGAGTCACCGGATGGACGACTTGGCCGCGCTGTGCAGCGAGGTCACCCTGCTCGCCACGGGGCGGGTCATCTTCTCGGGTCCCGTGACCAGCCTCGCCGCGGCCACCTCGGAGCTGGACTACCGGCTGCGGACGTCCGATCCCGCCGCGGCCCGGCGGGTCGCGGCCCAGACGCCGGAGCTGCGTATCCTGCCGGGGGACAACCTGCTCGGCCGCCGCGACGCTGAGGCGCTGCTGGTCCGTGCTGCGGCGCCGGCGCTGGACGACCTGGTCGCGCGCCTGGTCGGCGCCGGTGTGGGTGTGCGCGAGCTGGCGCCCGTCGTGGCGCCGCTCGAGGCAGCCTTCCTGGCCCTGACCGCCGCCGCGAACCGACCGCGCGAGAACGAGGACCTGTGACTGCCGCAGCCGTCACGCTGCCGACGCCCGGCGCGCAGCCGGGTGCCGTTCGGCGCGCCTACCATTTCGAGTTGACCAAGCTGCTGACCCAGTGGCCGATCCGGGTGGCGCTCCTGGCCTGCTGGCTCGGCCCGGCGTTGCTCGTGGCGGCCATCTCTCAGCAGACCTCGCTGCCATCCGACACGGTCTTCGGCCGCTGGATGAGCCAGACCGGCTGGGCGGGACCGCTGGTGGTCCTGACGTTCTCCTGCAGCTGGATACTGCCCCTGCTGACCTCGCTGGTCGCGGGCGACATCTTCGCCCGGGAGGATCGGCTCGGAACGTGGCGACACCTGCTGGTCGCCGTGCGGTCACCGCAGCGGATCTTCGCGGCAAAGGCGCTGGCGAGCCTCACCATCATCATGCTGCTCGTGGCCGGACTGGCCGCCTCGGGCATCGCCGGCGGACTGGCCGCGGTCGGCAACCGGCCGCTGGTCGGCCTGGACGGCCATCTCCTCGCGCCGGGGCAGGCAGCCGGTGCGGTGCTGCTCGCCTGGGCCAGCGCGCTGGCGCCGACGCTGGCGTTCGCGGCGGTCGGGCTGC
>JAFAZZ010000225.1 GCA_019239375.1 Solirubrobacterales bacterium
ACTGGCTCAGTCGTAGGCCGTTTGCCGGGGGGGCTCGAACGGTCTTCGATGCATCTCGGCCTCAGAGAGAGCGGCCGGTAACCCATCGGCTCGGCGAGGGAGTGAGGGAAAGGCCGGTTCGCGTCTGTTACTGCGGTGCGCGCGGCGTGAGCCGGAAGACCGGGTGTCGGGGTGCCTCGCGGGTGAACTCCTCGATCGAGGAGTCGGGCGTGACGTCGAAGAACGGACGGACGACCGCGACAGCTTTCAAGTAGCGCTTGAGGACCGGGGCGGCCTGCTCTGCCAGCGCCTCTGCAATGCGAAAAGTTTGCGTGCGGCGGGCGCGAGTGAGCTCTACCTCGCCCGCCGCCCTGGCGTTGCGGACCCAGTTGACCTCCCCGTACGGTGCGACGAGCCAACGGTCGCCGTCTTCGATCAGCGTGACAGGCGTCTCGTAGCGCCGGCCCGTTTTTCTTCCACGCACGGCGAGGACGTAGACGTGTCGTCCGGCGAGTCCGCGCTTCGCAAGCGGCCTGATCGCCCAGTTGAGGGCGTGGCGGAAACCGGTGGGCCGGTAGGAACGAGCCACGAGGCCAGGGTACTCGGCGCGCGGCATAAGGCGTTGAGCTGTTGGTTGCGAGGACGACCCGATCGGTAAGTGCGAGCAGCTCCGGTCGCGGCGGTACCGGCGGGCTCCAGCCGTAGCCGAGCGGCTACTTTCGTGGTCGATCCCGTCCTTCCGCGCCGTCCGGTATAGCTCAACAGGAGGAGGGCTTTGACGACATCCTCCGTAGCGGCGTGATCGAACGGGGGGGTCATCTGATCGTGAGCTTGGCCCATCCCAGCGAAGACCATCCCGGGTACGCCTTGGGCGGCGGGTGGGCCTCCGAACGATGGATCCTCGTCGGGCTTGTCACGCGATCGTGCTTCGCGAGAAACGTCGAAGGTCGGGGCGGTACAGCGCGCCGGCCTGACGTGAAGGGAGACATGTTCATGCCGCGCGCAGGTGCCGAGGATCAGGAGGGCGAGGAGCGATGGGATCGAGGAGCCGGGCGGTAGCCTTGGGGACGTGCCGACGCTGGTGCGCGATCCCCAGCCCAAGGAGTTTGAGGCGCTTCTCGAGCGGCGCCGGCGGTTGGGGCAGGATCGCTACGACGAGGTGTGGGATGGCGTCTACGTGATGAATCCCGCCCCCAGCTATGAGCATCAGCGGCTGGCCCCAGCAGCTGGCCGTGCTGCTGGATCCGCTTGCCCGAGCAGCGGGGCTGGAGGCCGTGGCCGGGGGCGTGAACCTCGGTGACGAGGACAGCTACCGGATCCCCGACGCCAGCCTGCACCAGCGCAGTAGCGGGGGCACGTATGTGAGCTCGGCTGCGCTGGTGGTGGAGATCCGATCTCCGGGTGACGACACCGAGATCCCGTTCTACGCCGAGCGGGGCGTGGAGGAGGTGCTGATCGTCGACCCGCGCAAGCGCCAGGTGGAGTGGCTGGGCCTCCGGCCCGACGGCGGGTACGAGCGGATCGCGGGAAGCAGGCTGATCGAGGCCGGGCCGGACACGATGGCGCACAAGCTGGACTGGCCCGGTTAAGCGGCCGCTGATCCCCGGAGTCCCGCCTCGCGTTCTGGCCGTCCGTCGCGGTGAGAACACCGACGCCATGCTCTGCCCACTCACCGGACGGCCGCACCGTCTGTTCTGGCTGCGCGCGGCCTGGTGGTGCCATGAATGCCGCCAGAAGATCGAAGTGCTGCGACGGCGGCGGCTGCCCCAGCGTCACGCAGTAATGCGTCCTCCTGCGCGCTCACGGCACGCGTGGAGGAGGTCCTGGGGTTCGAGGACCTACCGCTCGGCTCGATGGCGAGCCGGCGGACCAGGGTGTGTGTCAACCGGCCGGTTCCGCGTGGGACGGTGCCGGAGTGAGCCAGACGCCCCACGACCATGAATGCTGGCTTGAGGAGCAGCCGACTCGGCAGCCCCTGACCTACCCCTCAGCGCGGCCAAGCTGAGGTTCGGCGGCTTCCGGTGGCGCCTGGGGAGGAGAGTCGCGTCGCAGGACGCGCAGCGCTTCGTCGAGTGCGCGCTCGGTTTGGCCGATGGTGACGTTCAGCTCGTGCCGCCGGGCACGCGAGATCCCCGACTCGCCAGGGTCGATCGAACACGGCAAGCGCAGTTCTTGAAGCTCGCCGTTGAGCCGTTCGAGCCGCTGGCGCAGGCGAAGGGGTGCCTGGCGGTCGAGTTCGTAGATGCCGGGCTCGGTCGATTTTCGAATCACCGGAGACCGGGTGAGCTGGGTCAGGAACACCGCCAGCGGATCCTTGCCGGCGACCTGGTAGCTGGCGTCGCCCAGCAACTCGTACCAACGTCGGTAGTGAATGGCTTCGATGTACTCCGGCTGCCCGAGGAGGACCTGGACCGCGACCTCGCGAACCGTGAGGCCGGAAAGCACGTGCCGCGTTTTCCCGGTGCCGCCGTCGTCATCCGCGGCCAAGCCGTCCGCGGCCCGAGCACTCGAAGTTGTGCGTGTCTGGTTTCCTTGGGCGGGCCCGCCGAGCAGTTGGTCGAGCACCTTCAGCCCGGCGTCGAGGCGGGCCAGCGCGTCGTCGACGTCGCGGACTCCGTTCAGGAGGCGATCCCGATCGGCCTCGAGGTGTCGGCGGTGGGCGATCATGTCGTTGCGCTCGCGGAGCGCGGCGCGGACGAATCGCTTCGAGGGCTGTGGAACGTCAGCGGTCACGTCGGAGACTTCTACAAGGTCGACGAGGCTGACGGGTCGACGCGATGTTGATAACCAGTCAGCGTATGACTCATACGACCGCTTGCTCATACGTGGCTTGCGGATAACTCAGGCCTCAAGCGACGGAATTCCCCGCAGATTCCGCACAAACCGTGTTCAAACCGGGGTGTTGAAAACTACGCGGCCGCAAGTAGCAAGAAGAGGTGGTTCCGTCCGGAGCCGTCACCATAATTGGCCGCCCGCGTGTACCCCAATACGAAAGGACCGTATGAAAACTCGAATTCCCATGACCAAGACTCCGAGGACATCTGCAAGCAGCTAGTCGACCTGCACGACGAGGTGCAAGCCATGGTCGATGCTGGACTCCTGGTCGCATTGCGCGTCCGCGGACGGCCCACGCGGTACGCGCTGAGCGAGGTAGGCGAGGAGTTGTCCGGACAGGGTGTCGCGGACACTCACCACGCGGCCCCGGCGAACGGCACTTAGCACGACGTCTCGCTCAACTAGCCACCGGCCGGACGCTTGCGCGCCTGTTCGCAACCAGGGGTCTTCGACGGGGCTGTTGCCGCCGGCGCGGCTATCGTCGCCCGGCGTACGGAGCCTGGGCAGGTCCGTGACGGCGTACGGAGCCTGGCAGGTCCGTGACGGCCGAGCCTGGCGGCGTGGGTGAGCCGATCCGGCGAAGGAGAGTGGGGAGGGGATGAATCGGCGGCGCCGCGCCCTCCGGACGGCACTGGAGGCGCGGCCAGGTTCGCGGCCGCGGAGGCGGGGGCGTGTTACCGCGCCACGGTGCGTGAG
>JAFAZZ010000268.1 GCA_019239375.1 Solirubrobacterales bacterium
AACGGGGCTACGTCCTGTTGCCGCTTGTCGGCACCTCACCACCGCCGGGAGAGGCCAGTCTGCTTTTGGCCCTCTACACGGGCAAGGTCTCTTGGCCCTCCCCGGCGGCGGTCGAGGCAACACGATGATGACCTATGAGGTCTCGGCCCTCGTGAAGGCCGACCGCGTGTGTGCCGCAGTCCGACAGAGCCAGAAATGTCCAGCCCGATCGGTTGCGGCTCCTGAGAATTGACGTAGGACAGCGACGGCGCGGGAGTTGGGGTGGCTGCCGGTGGGGGATGGGCTCGGTTCGGGTTGAGCGGATGGCAACCCGGGGAGTAGCAAACGAAGCTGAACATCAATCGAAGGAGGGCCATTGTGGCCGAGGATGAGAACAAAGGCGGCGGCAACGGTAGTGCTGCTGAGTCGGCCGGGCCGATCAAGGAGCAGCTGGCGCAGGCGATGCGCGAGGCTGCCCAGGAGGTGCTAGGACCGGTCATGAAGCAGGGTTCGCAGGCGGCGTCCAAGTACGCGGCCCAGCAGATCCCGAAGATCGCCAAGGACATGGTGATGCCGAGCGTGATGAAGTCGGTGGGCGCGACCTCTCCGGGCGACATCATGGAGAAGGGCATCGGGAAGGTCGGGGAGACGATGTCGGGTGCCGGCGGGCTCAAGGGCATGGCCGGGAAGGTGCTGAAGAAGCTCGGTGGCGGGAAAGGTGGCGGGAAAGGAACCGCGACCGGCTACGGCCAGGGTCGCCGGATCATGGTGCAGCAGGATCAGCACGTGCCGCTGAACGTTAAGGATGTCTACCGGGCGTGGACCGAGGGGGAGTGGCCGGAGTTCATGCACCGCGTCAACACGCTCGACAGGCAGATCGATGAGGACTCTGCTCGCTACGCGATCGGCGTGAAGGGCCTGTTCTTCAAGAAGAGCTTCACCGCCGAGGTCAAAGAGCAGGTGCCGTTCAAGTACATCGTGTGGAGCACCACGCAGGGGAACATCAAGAACACCGGCAGGGTCAGTTTCATCGAGCTGTCGGATGATCTGATGCTGATGGTCCTGAACCTCGATCTCGCGCCTTCCGGACTGCGGGAGAAATGGGTCCGCGGCTTCCGCTACCACAAGCGGGGTATCCGCGGCGACTTCCACCGCTTCTCCGCGTGGGTGCAGATGCGCACCCAGGACGAGCTGGATGAGATGGAGGGCTGGCTCGGGACGATCAAGGGCGGGCAGATCACTCAGACGCACGAGGAGTACGTCGACGAGCACGAGGAAGAGCAGGATCGCGGCAGCGGCGAGGAGGAGGGTGAGGAGCAGGAGGGCGAGGACGAGCCTCGGGACGAGGCAGCCGAAGAGGGCGACGAGGACGAGGATGAGCCCGCCGACGACGAGGATGAGGAGTACGAGAACGAGGACGAGGAGGACGAGGAGGAGGAGCCTGAGGAGGACGAGGACGAAGATGAGCCCGAGGATGAGCCGGAGGAGAAGCCGAAGCCTCGAGCGCGGCGCCGCTCGGCTAGGAAGCCTCAAGGCCAGGCCAAACGCACGTCGTCGCGCAGGACCGCCGGTCGGGCCGCGAAGAGGTAGAACGTTCTCGGCGGCGCGTGATCTCGTTTCGGGAGGATCCGGCTCACGGCAAGACGCTGACGTTGCAGCGAGCGCAGATCTATCTGCGGGTGGTGCACGGGCCTGACGGGATCGACGCGCTGGACATGCCGGAGGATCAGCCGGCGGATAATGAGGTGGTGCACGTGTACCGGCGGCTCGGGCCGGCGCGCGTGATGTTCATGTGCGGCCGGGGGCGCGGCCAGCGCAGCGGCGCGCTGGCGGTGGCTGACTATGAGTGGCTGCCTGACGTTGACGGCGAGCCGCTGCGCGACACGAGCCTTGTTCTGAAGGTGCGGTCGCGGGTCGCGAGGGCGACGACGGCGTTGAGGTCCTCCCAGCGGAGCTCCAGGACGCTGGCCAGCAGCTGGTCGTCAGCGTGGCTTGCCTGCAGCCACGTCAGCGTGTCGTTCATGTCGGGGTCGACGGCGACCTCGCGCATCTGCAGGCTGCCCGCGAGCGGAACACCGCCTGTTTCGGCGACGCGCGTACTCCTTGATACGGCGGATAACACTCTCAGCTTTGGGGCCTAGATCGCGTCGCATCTTGAGCTAGTCCAGCTCTCTCAGAACCTGCCGAGTTGATCGAGCAGGTGTCTCCCGGTCGCCGACCAGCTTCTGCTCAGTCGCCGTTTGAGGCATGAGCCCGCAGCTTTCGCTTCAAGAAGCCAGCAGGCTGAGAGCGGCAACTCGTCCCGCCTTCGGAATCGGAGGCCTAGTCGCGAGCCGTAGCCCGGTGGACGCCGACAACTCGGAACCGAAGTGGCTTAGCTGCCTCCCTCTCAAGCTCCGACGTAGCGCCGCTCGTGATGTCGATGACGAGCTTTGTGGTGAGATTTGGCAGCTGCCGACGGGCCGGGCTACCGGTCAGGCTCGACCAGTTCGCCGCGGGGTTCTTGTAGCCACTCGGCGAACATGAACTCGACGCTCTCGATCAGTGCGAACACCAGCGAGGCACCGAATGCGGCGCCAAACCACGCCCATGCGCCACTGAGCACTGCCGCGAGCCCGCGGGCGGTTGCGATCGCGAGCACGATCGACACGAACGCCAGCGAGGTCCCGAGCAGGATCACGTCGTCGGAGCCCTTCGGCAGAGGGGACCGAAACCCGCCGGTGGCCAAACCTTCCAAGCCACCAAACGCGACCACGGCGCCCAGCTGGAAGACGATCAGATCGCCAAACCCCGGCGCGCCGCGACCGAGTTCGACGGCGTGATCACTGCGGCAGCCCGCGGAGGAGTCGCCGTGGCCGATGTGTCGCCCTGCCGGCTCTCACCCGCCCCGCGGGGCGGGCTCATCTTCGGCTACTCAAGCCTCAACGAGCGACAGATCGCGGACGGTGTCACCCGCCTGGCCCGAGCCATATCAAGCCTGCGCGACGGCACATCGACCGCGACGACTCTAAGCAGCTAACCGCCACCTGCGCGTGCAGAAAATGACGCCACCACCTCGCTCGGGTCGTAGCGGTAGAAGTGGTGTAACGGTCGCGGTGGGCGGTTTCGCCGGGTTCGGGATCGAGACTGACGTTCTGTAAGCCGTTC
>JAFAZZ010000385.1 GCA_019239375.1 Solirubrobacterales bacterium
GAGCAGCGCCGCCACCAGTCCCGGGCCGCGCGTCACGCCCACCAGATCGACATCCGGCAGGGAAATCCCCGCCTGGCCCAGCGCGTCGTCGACCACGTGGCCGATCAGCTCGAGATGGTGGCGCGAGGCGATCTCCGGGACCACACCGCCAAACCGGTCGTGCACGCCTTGCGAGGAGATCACGTTCGAGCGGATCTCGCCCGCGAACGTGACGACGGCCGCGCAGGTGTCGTCACAACTCGTCTCGAGAGCCAGGATCACCCGGACGCGCTCGGGGTCGACGCCGTGTCAGCCGTGCGCCACATGATCAGAGCGTCCTCTCCCGTGTCCTGGTAATAGCGCCGCCGCGTGCCGGCCGAGCGGAAGCCAAAGCGCTCGTACAGGGAGATCGCCTGCGTGTTGGACGGGCGCACCTCGAGCGTGTAGGACGCGTCCTCACCGGCCCGGTCGATCATCCTTTCGAGCAGCGCGGTGGCGATGCCCTGCCGGCGCGCCGGAGGATCGACCGCGATGTTCATCAGGTGCCAGACGTCGGCGTAGCGCGAGCAGATGAGGTAGCCGACGATCCGGCGCTCCTCGATCGCGGCCAGGCACACCCCGGACGGTTTGGACAGCTCGAGCACGAACATGGCCAGCGACCAGGGCGTGGGAAAGGCGCGCCGCTCGATCGCGATGACCTGCGGGAGGTCAGAGTAGCCCAGTGAGCGGATCGTGACGGACGGTGTGGGCATTACGTGCGGTGAGCGATCTCGGCGTCGGGAGCGCGGAGATAGTCCGGCCGTACGTCATCCGGGACGCTCCCCTGCAGGCGTTCGGCGAGCCGACAGTGGTTCGTGGCCGTGACCCTGTGCAGCAGCGAATCGTCCTCTGGGATGAAAGATCCCGAGCGCTCGAGAGCTTCCCTGAATGCTAGCGCCCCGTTGCCGATGGCCAGCGTGGTTGGGCCGAGCGGCGCCACCAGCTCGGCGAGCGCGTCCGGCGCGAGCGCGTGCGGGAGCAGGAGGGCGCTGTCGAACTCCCTCACCTCGTCCGTACGCCAGCTCGCCGCGAACACCTCGCCCCGCCGCGCGTCGAGCACTGCGAGCACCGTGTCGAGCCCGGCCGGCACCGAACCCGCGCGCGGGGTGGCCAGCGCCAGCGACTGAAGCGTCGAGACGGCCACGACGGGGATGCCTCGCGCGCGCGCCAACGCGCGCGCCGTGGCGATGCCGATACGCAGCCCGGTGAACGTCCCCGGCCCGACGCCGACCGCGATCCGCTCCACCCCGTGCCAGCCGACGCCCGCCCGTTCGAGCACCAGGGCGACGAGCGGCAGCAGGTGCGTGGCGTGCCCGGGACGCTCGCCGGGGAGCGGGTCGTGCCGCGCGGTGTAGACGGCGTCGCCGACGCCTGACAGGGCCACCGTGGTGGCGGGGGTGGCGGTGTCGAAGGCCAGGGTGGTCACGGCGCCTCGATCAGCGAGGCCAGGCGATCGTCGCCGGCCAGGGTCTCGATCGTCAGTACCCGCCGGTCGCCGCCACCATGCTCGATGACGACCCGCGCCGCCACCCGCGAGTGCTCGGCGATCGTCGCCACCGCGCCGCCGGGCCACTCTACGAACGCGATCCGGTCCGGGCCGAGGTAGTCGTCGAGCAGCTCCGGCTCCTCCTCGCCGAGATCCGCGAGCCGGTACAGGTCAAGGTGCGACACCGGGACCGACGCGGGATAGCGCTGGCCGATCGTGAAGGTCGGACTGGTCACGACGCCGTCTACCCCCAACGCCCGGCACGCGCCGCGCACGAATGTGGTCTTGCCGGCGCCGAGCTCTCCTTCCACGAGGACCACGTCTCCGGGCGACAGCACCACCGCCAGCTGGGCGGCCAACGCCTCGGTCTCGCCTGCACTGTTGCTCTGACGGCGCTGCGACATGGCCAGATCCCAATTTAGAGGAGCCCGCCCGCGCCACCGCTCCGCTCGGTTCGCTACCGTCAGCGCCCAGATGAGCGTTTCTGCGAGGCGATCGGCCGCGTGCCGCTGACCTCACTCAAACAGCGCTACGAGCCGCAGCTCTCGAAGCTGGGAGGCTCGGATACCGCCAAGGCCGCCGGCCTGGCCGGCGCAATGGTGGTCAACAACGTGATCGCCCTCGGCTCGGTGATCGTGTTCTCGCGCGAGCTGACCGACTACGGCTCGCTGGCCGCGCTGGTCAGCTACTTCCTGATCCTCGCGGTCGTCGGGTACGCCATGCAGCTGGCCACGGCCCGCGAGACCGTACTGGGTCACCTCGGGGTCGGGCCCAGTCTGGCCGCCACGATCCGGGCCTGGACACGGTCGCTGCTTCTGTTCACAGCCGTCATGGCCGTTTTCTCGGTGATCCTCCGCCAGCCGATCGCCGACGCGGTCGGTGTGGGTCACCAGGCCTGGGCGGCCGCCCTCGGGATCCCGGCGGGCTGCCTATACCTGCTCCTGTGCGTCATGCGTGGCTTTCTCCAGGGGCTTGGTGACTACCGCGCCGTCGGCATCAGCCTGATTGGCGAACAGGCGGCGCGGCTAGCCATCGGCGGGGTGCTGGCGGCGGTCGGCCTCGGTGTCGGCGGCGCCTACCTGGGATCGCCGCTGTCGTTCGTGGCGATGATGTTCTATTGCGCGGTCCCCCTGCGCCGGCGCCTGGGGGCGGCGCCCGGGGGCCGGCGACCAGCCGCCAGCCTATGGGCTCACGTGCGCAGCGCTTGGGTGGCCATCGCCGCGCTGGGTGTCATCGCGGTGCTCCAGAACATCGACATCATCGCCGCCAAGCGCCGCTTTTCCTCCGAACTCGCGAGCTCCTACAGCGCCACGGCGGTAGCCGCCAAGGTCCTGATCTGGGTGGCCATGGGCGCCGGCTTCTACCTGGTCCCCGAGGTCACTCGCCGAAACGCCGCCGGCCGGGACGGCCGCCCGATTCTGGCCCGGGCGCTCGCTATCGTCGGCGTGGCGGCGATTCCGTGCCTGCTCATCTATGCCGCGGTTCCGCATCTTCTCATCAAGGCCGCCTTCGGTCCCAAGCGCCTGCTGGCGGTCGACGCGCTGTTCATCCTCGGCGTCGCCTTCACCGTGCTCGCCGCGACGTATCTCGCGGTGCAGTACATGCTCGCGCTCAAACGCACATGGTTTCTGTTGCCGCTCGGGGCCCTCGCTGTCGCCGAGCCGATCCTCCTGCTCCAGGCCCCGCGCAGGCCAGTGGGCTTCGCGATGGTGGTGCTCGCGGTCCAGGTAGCCGGGGCGGCGGTCGCGTTCGGCATGGCTTTGCGACCCGAGAAGGCACGGCCCCGCACCGGGGGCGACGTTCCGCCCGAGCTGACCGAGCCGGAGCTCGTCGGCGCGTCCGGTGCCTCATAGGTGGCCGTCACCAAGATCATCGAGCTCGTCGGCAGCTCGACCACCAGCTCCGATGACGCCGTGAAGGCCGCGCTGGCCGAGGCTCAGGCGTCGCTACGAAACATCAAGGCGGTTGACGTCGTCTCGGTCGGGCTGCGGGGCGCGGAGCTCGATGAGTGGCGGGCGCTGGTCCGCATCTCGTTTCTGATCGAGCGGGTCAGCGAGTAAGGACCCGCGCGGGTCCTAGCCAGAGATCAGAACAGGCCGAGCTGCGCGGCCGGCTCGGGCTCGCCGACACCCGCGGGGCGCTGAGCCTCGACCAACAGCTCGTCGACACCCGCGGGGCGCTCAGCCTCGACCAACAGCTCGTCGAGCTCGGGAACCGACTCCTCGAAGGCCCGCGGCTGCTCCGGCGGCCCGAGTGCGAGCAACTCGGGGATGCGATGGAAGTCAGTCCGCAGCGCCTCGAGCGTCGAGGACGTGTATAGCGCCGCCGCCGGGTGATACAGCGGGTACAGGCGCACCGCCCGCGCGCCGATGACCCGGATCTCTGCCTGCCCGTGCAAGCGCGAGATGCCCATGCTGTCGGCGCGCAGCAGCTTGGTCGAGAAGTTGCCGAGCGTGCAGATCACCGTAGGTTCGATCAAGTCGACCTGCCGGCGCAGGTAGTCCTGGCAGGCCTCGATCTCGTTGGGGTGCGGGTCCCGATTGTCGGGAGGCCGGCATTTAAGGGTGTTCGCCACGAACACGTCGGTGCGCTCCATCCCGATCTCCGCCAGCAGCTTGTCGAGCAGCTTCCCCGCCTGCCCGACGAACGGGAGTCCCATCCGATCCTCGTTGGCCCCGGGTGCCTCTCCGACGAACATCAGGTCGGCATTGGCGTTGCCATTGCCGAACACCACGGTCGTGCGCGTCTGATGCAGAGGGCAGCGCACGCACCCGCGCGCCTCCTCGTACACGCCCTTCAACAACTCGCGACGCTCCGCGGCGCTCTTCACTGGCGGCGATGGTAGCCCCGCCCACGGACGGCCCAGCGCCACCACACCGGTATTTGCGAGCGACCGGACGGGGTAATGAGGCGTGAGCAGAGAAACCGCCGTCGGCCTCACGGCCGCCGGCACCGGATATCCTTGGTGGCGAGGCCGTCACGCGGATGCCGCGGATGGACCTCGGTGTCACGACATCTTCTCCACACGCCGACCGGTATCTCAGATGCGAGAACTGGAACGGGACTCCACCACAGAGAACGCTGCCTGCAGGCGGCTGGCCATTGTCGGCCGGGGCCGCATGGGCTCTGCGCTCGCGCCAGCGCTCACCGTGGCCGGCTACGAGGTCGCCGGGCCGCTGGGTCGGGGCGCCGACGGCTGCGGGGCCGACGCTGTGCTTCTGTGCGTACCCGATTCCGAGATCGGCCGCGCTGCAGCGCATATCGACGTCGGTCCGATCGTGGGTCACTGCTCGGGGGCGACCGGCCTCGGCGTCCTCGCGCCACACGCGGCGTTCTCGCTACATCCGCTGATGACGGTCACCGCCGAAGGGGCCGACTTCGAGGGAGCGGGAGCGGCGATCGCCGGCAACACGCCGCTGGCGTTGGCGTTCGCGCGCCAGCTGGCCCAGGCGCTTCGCATGCGCCCCGTGGAGATCGCTGAGGGGGAGCGGGCGGCCTACCACGCAGCCGCGTCGGTGGCGTCGAACTTCCTGATTACGCTCGAGGCCGCCGCTGAGCGAATCGGCGCCACCGTCGGACTCGAGCGCGAGCTGCTCGTCCCGCTCGTCCGGGCCACCGTCGAGAACTGGGCCAGGCTCGGATCCCAGCGTGCGCTGACCGGGCCTGTGGCTCGGGGAGACGAGGCGACCGTGGCACGCCAGCGTGCTGCCGTGGTCCAGGCCGCGCCCGAGCTGCTGGCCCTGTTCGATGCGCTGGTGAGTGCCACCGGCGCCCTTGCCGCCGAGCGCGAGGGCACCCGGGAGGCTCAGCCGGCATGAATCTGGTCACGACCGTGGCCGAGCTCCGCGCCGTGCTGCGCGAACCTCAGCGGGCCGGCCGAACCATCGGCCTTGTCCCCACCATGGGCGCGTTCCACGAGGGACACCTCTCGCTCATGCGCCGTGCTCGCGCCGAGTGCGACGTGGTGGTGGTGTCGCTGTTCGTGAACCCGTCCCAGTTCAACGACGCGGCCGACCTGATCGGCTATCCCCGAGACGCCGAGCGCGACGCGGCTCGCGCGTCCGACATCGGCGTTCATTATCTGTTCGCGCCAGCCGTCGAGGAGGTCTATCCCCCGGGCTTTGCCACCACCGTGTCGGTCGGCGGTCTCACGGACACGCTCGAGGGCCGGCACCGCGGCCGCGCGCACTTCGACGGCGTGACCACTGTAGTAACCAAGCTGTTCAACATGGTCGGGCCCGACGTGGCGTACTTCGGCCAGAAGGACGCCCAGCAGGCGCTCGTGATCCGCCGGCTCGTCCGCGATCTCGACATGCCGGTCCGGATCGAAGTCTGCCCGACGATCCGCGAGCCCGATGGACTCGCGCTGTCGAGCCGCAACGCGCACCTCTCGCCGGATGACCGAGCCCGCGCAGCGGCCCTCCATCGAGCGCTCGACGCGGTGCAGCGCGCGGTCGCCGCGGGCGAGCGCGACCCCGCCGCGGCGCGGTTGCCCGCCCTGGCCGCGCTCAGAGCTGCGCAGATCGAGCCCGAGTACCTCGAGCTCGTGTCGACCCGGACGCTCGTGCCGGTCGACCGGATCGACGGTGAAATCCTCGCGGTCGTAGCTGCGCGCGTTGGTGCCACACGCCTGATCGACAACCGGCTGATCCAACCCTCACCCAACCCCGACCGCGAGGTGGCGACCGTGGCGACAGCGGCGCCAACCACCGCATGAAGGAGAGAATCGAGATGTCCGCCACTCCCCGCATTCCGGTACCGCAGAACCTCGAGCTGCCGCTGCCCATGACGTTGCCTCGGCTCGCCGAGAAGAAGCGCCTTGGCGAGCCGATCGTGATGGTCACCGCCTACGACTATCCCTCCGCCCAGGTGGCAGAAGCGGCCGGCGTGGACCTGGTGCTGGTCGGCGACTCCGGCGCCATGA
>JAFAZZ010000453.1 GCA_019239375.1 Solirubrobacterales bacterium
AGCCAAAGCTGTAGTCGCCGGAGGCGACCAGCACCAGATTCCCGCTCAGCACCCCGCGGCGGACCGCTCCGAGACGATAGACCGGCGTCCGGAATCGATAGTTCGGACCGAGGACGGAGAGCGCCGTCGAGGTCGAATACAGCTTGAGGATGGAGCCCGTCACGAACGTCTGGTCCACATTCTGGCCGAGCAGTACCTCGCCGGTGCCCTGATCGACTACCTCGTAACCCCAGGTGCTGTGCGCATACAGTGGTTTGCTCAAGATCCCGGCGAGAACTTGCTGAACGCCGGGTGGTGCCGGAGCCGCGGCTGCGACCGCGGCCGAGCCGGCCGCCAGAAGTGAACCGAGGGCGATCGTCCTGCGCAACATATGACTGGGTCGCAGCTTCAGGGCTGGCTCCTCTCTGGCGTCTTCTCAGCCGAGGTAGGTCGGTGCGAGGTGTGACTGTGCATGGATGCATCGGCTAGGGCACGGGTGGTGCGTAGCGTGGGGCGAGGAATGTGGCGATCTGTGCCCATAGGATCTGGGACCAGTTCGTGGGGTTCCCTTCGGCGTCGAAGCTGCCTTCGCGGAAGGTGGTGACGATGGCGATCGAGATGCGTTTTGCCGGCAGGTACGCCTCGATGGCGCCGTAGCCGCCGAACGAGGGGTTATAGAGGATCCAGGCTCCGCTCCGAAACACTCCGAGGCCGTAGCCGAGGGCGCGATTGAGCGTTTGGCAGCGCTCGCACCCGGGCTGCGGACGACCGAATCCCAGGTGCGGGTTGATCTGCAGCTGGTAGGAGCGGCGGGTCAGCAGCCGGCCGGTGCCGATCCCGATCGCCGTCCGGGTCATGTCGGCGATGTCGGTGGTCTCGATCGCGCCGTGGGCCAGGGTCCAGGATGGATTCCAGTAGGTCGAGTCCTCCAGAAACGGGATCAACGGGTTGATTCCGAGGAACTCGCGCCGCTCGGAGGTGTAGGCATGAAGCACCGGCGCGGGTATCTCGGGCGTGTTCGAGCCGACCGTGTTGGTCAGGCCGAGCGGGCGCAGCACTTGCTTTCGCAGGGCCATGCCGAGCGGCTGGCGAGTGATCTTCTCGAGCACGAGTCCGAGGATCACGTAGTCGGAGTGCGAATAGCTCCAGTTGGTCCCGGGCTTGAACTGCTGGGGCGCTGACAACGCGAGCGCAAGTTGCTCTTTGGTCGTGATCTGCCGAAACGGATCTGCGTCGAGCTGATCGTTCAGACGCGGGTCTAGCTCGTAGTCGTGATAGCCGGCGCTCATCTGGGCCAGCATCCCGAGCGTCACGCGACGCGCACCCCGCAGGCCCGGCAGCCACCGGGAGATCGGATCGCCAAGCTTGACCTTCTTCTGATCGACCAGGCGCAGCAACAGCGTGGACATATACGAGATCGCCACGCCGCCGTTGCGGAAATGCATGTCAACCGTCGCCGGCACACCGGTCATCGACGTCCCGTAAGCCTTGGTGATCAGCGGCCCGCCGGCGACCGTGACTTGCACGATCACCGCGTGCAGGTCGTGGGCCCGAATGCCGGTCCGGATCAGCCTGTCGATCCGGGCGCGCTTACCGGTCGGGGACAACCCTGCCGCATCCGCCTTCGGCGTCTGATGACGGACCCTGTCCTTGGCGCGCGCGGAACCGATCACCGCCAGCGCCGCCAAGCACACTGCCAAGATCGCTAGCCGTGTCCGGCTCGCGCCAGCCCGGGGGCCTCGCCGCATGCTCGACTCCGTAGGTGATCGACCATGCTCGTTGCCGCTCAGCGTCGCGTGAAGGTGCCGAGCCCATCGGTGTCGTAGTACTCCAGCCTGAGACTGGTCGCGCGCCGGCTTCCTGGCGCGCTCTGGAACGTGGCAGCCGATATTCCAAGCGCGTTCTCGCCGACGGGGAAGAAGGCGAACTTGTCGCCGTTCCAGTGCTTGAGGGGGTAATCCGTCGGACGTGGGCCGATCAGCACGTGCAGGGATGAGCCTCGGGCGGTCACGGTGATCGGACCGTAGTAGCGGTTCGCGTATCTTCCAACGTAGAACGCCGCTGACCGGGCCGGGCGGGGATGCTTCGGGCGGGTCTTACCGCTCAGCTTGCTGGGGTTGACATACGAGGCCGCCGTTATCAGCTGATACAGCGCCAGCCAGTCGTTCTCGATCGCCCCGCCGATCACGAGGTCCATGAAGTACGCGGCCGCCGCCTCGGGCACCCCGGTCGGCATCCCGTTGGTCAGAACCATGATGCCAAGTTGCTGCTCGGGGAGCAGAACGTAGCTCGTGGAGGCCCCCTGATTGAAGGCTCCCGAATGGCTGAGCCGGACACGTCCCGAGTAATCGGTGCTGACGTTGGTGCCAAAGCCGTAGAACCCCGCCCGGGCCGCCAGCGATGCGGGCAGGGCGCTGACCGCCCGGGGCACGGCGGACTGCAGCAGAGGGCCGGAGGCGATCACCCGCCTCTGGCCAAACCGGCCCCCAGCAAGCTTCACGACCATCCACTTGGCGAGGTCGACGACGTTCGAGCTGAGGCCGCCGGCGGGGGCTTCGGGATCGGCGTTACGGCTGTAGCGCTGCTGCCACTTGCCGTTGACTCTGACGTGCATCTCTGCCCGGTTGGACCTCCTGACGAAGTCAGAGTGGCGGTAGCTGCTCGCGGTCATGGCGAGAGGGCGGAACAGGATGGACTCGGCGATCGTGGCCCAGTCCGAGTTCGCGGCTGCCGCGGCCGCTTCGGCACCCGCGGTCAGGCCGAAGTTCGTGTACGCGTACGTGTCGCGAAAGGCCGCGAGCGGCTCAAGGCGAAGCGCGCGGAGAATGTAGCGACGGTTATAGCCAAGATCCTCGAGCAGGTCGCCGGCGTGGTCGGGGAGGCCGCTGACGTGGCTGAACATGTCGCCGATCGTCACGTGCCTGGTCACATAGGGGTCCGCGAGAGTGAACCACGGGAGGTGCTTGACGATCGGGTCGGTCCAATCGACACGCCCGCGGCCGACCAGCCCGGCGAGGATGGTCGCCGACAGCGACTTCGATACCGACGCGAGACGGAAGACCGTGTTCGCGTTGACCGGGGCTCCAGTCCTCAGGCTGCGCACCCCGAAGCCCTTGGCATAAACAAGCTTGCCGCGGTGGACGACCGATGCCGCGAGCCCCGGCACTTCGGTCGCCGCGAGCACCCTCTCGATGACCCCGTCAAGCGCACCGACGGCCTCCCCCACCCGACTGTCGGGGATCGCCACCAGCGACTGCGTCGTCGGGTTGACTGGCGGCGGTGAGAGGTCGATTTGCGGGAGTGATGGTCGCCAGGGGGCGGCCGGGGCTTTCGGAGCGATCAGCGCCGCGCCTGCGGTGGCCAGTCCCGCAGCGATGAATCCACGGCGCCGTACGCGGCGACTGGCCGGTCGGCTGGTGGTGGGATTGAGGTCGCTGGCCACCTCGGTGATGATCTCGGTGAGGCCGTCGGCCCACAATGTGCAGATCCCCATACCGACCCCCCATAATTTGCCTGTGGTGGGCGACTCTGGGGATCGGAGAACGCAGGATGCCGCGGTGAGTGGCGAGGCGTTGTTGGAGCGGGACCGAGAGCTGGCGCGGCTGGAGGGACTGATCGACCGGGCCGGGGCCGGCACGGCGGGCGTGGCCGTGATCGAGGGGCCGGCGGGGATCGGCAAGACGCGATTGATGGACGAGGCGCGGCGGTTGGCGGCCGCGTCGGGGTTTTTGGTCTGCACGGCGCGGGGGAGCGAGCTCGAGCGCGAGTTTGCCTTTGGGATGGCGTGCCAGCTGTTCGAACGGGTGGTGGCGAAGGGTCGCGGGCGGACGCTCGCGGGTGCCGCTGCGCCGGCACGGGCGATCGTGGCGCCTGAGACGGTCCCGGGGGTGGTCTCGCCGGGGGTCGATCCTTCGTTCGCGTCGCTGCACGCGCTGTACTGGCTGACACTGCACCTGTGCGAGGAGCAGCCGCTGCTTTTGGCCGTCGACGATTTGCACTGGTGCGACCCCGCATCGCTGCGGTTCCTGGCGTATCTACGACCGCGGCTTGAGGGCCTTCCGGTGCTGCTGGTGTGCAGCCTGCGCTCCTCGCTCGACAGTCCAGCGTCGCCGCTGCTCAGCGCGGTGGTGAGTGAGGGCGTGCCGTTCCGTCCAGCAACCTTGAGCGAGGCCGCGACCGCCAAGCTCGTGCAAGCACGGCTGGGATTAGCGCCCGAGCCGGCGTTCGCGGCGGCATGCCAGCGGGCCACGGGGGGCAACCCGCTCTTGTTGAGCGAACTGCTGAGGACGCTGGCGGGGGAGGGGGTGAGTCCGGACTCCGCGCACCTGCCGTTAGTCGAGGATCTCGGCGCGGTGGCGGTGTCGCGTGCGGTGCTGTTGCGGCTGGGGCGGTTGCCCGCTGACGCGACGAGGGTCGCGCAAGCGGTCGCGGTCCTCGGCGATGGCGCCGAGCTACGGACGGTGGCGGCGCTGGCCAGGCTCAGTGACGAGCTGGCCGCAGCGGCGGTGGCGTCGCTCGCGCGCGCGGAGATTTTCGGCGCCGAACCGCCGCTGGGATTTGGCCATCCGCTGATCGCGGCCGCGGTCTACCGCGATCTAGTCACGGGCGAGCGCGAGCTGCGGCATCGACACGCCGCCGAGCTGCTGGCGGATGCGGGCGCGCCCGTCGAGCAGATCGCTGGGCATCTGCTGCTGGCGCCTGCCCGCGGGGAGCAGTGGGCGGCTAAGGCGCTGAGGAGCGCAGGCGAGGCGGCGCTGCGAAAGGGCGCGGCAGAGAGCGCGGCAGCGTACCTGTCGCGCGCCCTCCGTGAGCCTCCACCCCAGGAGGAGCGAGCATCTTTGCTGCTAGAACTGGGGCAGGCGGAGGCGCTGACGAGCCTGCCTGGAGCGCTACCGCACCTACGTGCGGCGTACGATGCGCTCGTCGACCCCGAGCAGCGCGCGGCCGCGGCGGGCTTGCTGGCTCGCGCGCTGCTGTTCGCGGGGTTTCCCGACGACGCCGCAACGCTGGCGCGGCGAGCGGCCGCCGAGCTGCCCGAGGGGCTCGCCGGGGTTCGCGAGCAGCTCGTCGCGTTTGAGCTGTTTTGCGCGCTGTTCGGCGTCGGGGGCACGGGCGCGCTCGCGCGCCTGGAGCGCTATCGCACGGAGCCGGTGGGCGCCGGCGTCGGCGCGAAGATGATCGCCGCGATCACGGCCCAGGCCTGGATGTACGCGTGCGGCCCAAGCGAGGCGGTCAGCGAGCTGTCATTGGCGGCACTGGCAGGCGGTGAGCTGATTGCCGCCGACAACGGTCTGCTTGCCACCTGTGCGATCACCAACCTGACCTACGCCGATCGTGAGGAGGCGGAGGAGTTCTGGCAGCGCGCGCGAGCAGATGCGCACCGACGGGGGTCGCTGGTCGCCGTCTCCGCGATGGATCTTTGGCGCGGCCATACGCTTTACTGGCGTGGCGAGCTCGCCGACGCGCAAGCATCGCTCGAGAGTGTTGTGGTGGAGCTGGGCAGATGGGGCTACGCCGACCTGCAGGCGCAGATCTACGCCGATGCACTCTTGTCAGCGGCACTGCGCGAAGGCGGCGAGCTGGCCGGCGCCCGGCGCGCGCTCGAGCAAAGCAGCGATCCGGGGAGCAGCGACGATGGAGCGCGCTACTGGCTGAACGCCAATATCGAGCTGTTGCTCGCCGAGCGTCGCTATGAGCCCGCACTCGCCGCCGCTGAGGACTACGCCCGGCGCTTCGACGAGATCGTCCCGAACCCGATGGATGCCCCATGGCGCTCGCACAAGGCGATTGCGCTCGACCACTTCGGCCGGCACGAGGAGGCGCTCGAGCTGCTCGAGGACGAGCTCGCGCTGGCGCGCAGGTGGGGTGCGCCGGGCACGATCTCGCGGACGCTGAGGGCGCTGGGCTCGCTCAAGCGCCAAGACGGCCTGGCCGAGCTCGAGGAGGCGGCGAGCGTGGTCGCCGGGTCGCCCGCCCGCCTCGAGCACGCCAAGGCGCTGGCGGCGCTGGGCACGGCGCTGCGCGCTGCCCGGCGACCTGCGGAGGCCCGCGAGCCGCTTCGCGCCGCGCTCGAGCTCGCCGTCGCCTGCGGCGCTCAGGAGCTCGCCGAGAGGGCGCGCGGCGAGCTGTATGCGGCAGGTTCGCGGCCACGGGCGGTCGCGCTGTCCGGGGTTGGGTCGTTGACGGCCAGCGAGCGGCGCGTGGCGACGCTCGCGGCCGACGGACACACGAACCGCCAGGTGGCAGAGATGCTCTTCGTGACTCCGAGGACGGTCGAGATGCACCTTGGCAACGTGTTCCGCAAGCTCGGTATCAGCTCGCGTCGGGAGCTGAGCAACGCGCTGACGGGATAGGTCTCTCCTGCTCCGTCGGGAGCGAGGCGCCACCGCGCTCGCGGCTACCGCCTCGCGAGCGGGCAGTCAATCTATGGGGGGTCGGTACCGGGTGATGCCCATTGTGAGCAACGAGCCGCACTCGGATCATCCATCGGATGACGACGCCGATCCGCCTGGTGCTCGAGATCGAGCCGGTCGAGGACTCGTTGATCGGCCGAATCAGCAGCGGGGAGGGCGAGTCCCGCCCCTTCGCCGGATGGCTCGGACTCTTCAACGCGCTCGAGGCGCTGATCGAAGAACAACCTCCCCGCGCCGACCACGCGCACCGAAGCGCGTGAAGCACGGTCGGCCTTCATGTGGGGATCGCCTGACGCAAATCGTGGGGGGTCCGTATGGGGCCTTCCACGTTGTCCGTCGCGCATCCGAGGAGCGATCATGCCCGCCGATGGTCCGAGTGCAATCGAGACGGCATGGGGGGGTAGGAAATGACTAGGCGTCTGGCGCCCGCGGCCGGGGCGGCGCTGACATGCGCCGCGGTCACGCTCGTGCTCCTCTCCACGACGAGCACCGCGGCCCCGGCGACCGCCAGGACCAGCCACTCGTCCCACCTCTATCAGGCCTCGATGAGCAAGCCGTCTTCCAAGAGCACGAAGAAGCTCCTGGGCGATCAGGCGACCGGGATCGACACCGACTGCCACTCGTCGGTCCGGATCACGAACCTGACGCCGTACACGTGGACCCTGGTCGACTTGCAGGACTACTCAAATGGCCCCTCCTGGCTGCAGCGGCCACCGGCCACCCTCCAGCCCGGTCAGGACGTCGTGGTCGAGCTCGACGCCTACATCAAGAAGAAAACCATCATCTTCCAGAACATCTGCTATTTCGCCGGCTACTTCACCTACCGGGCCGACGCGCTCCACCGCCCCGAATTTCGAACGACGAGGATGTTCGGCGCCTACTGTCAAGGGGTGTGCATTAACGAGACACCTGTGTATGCCAACGACACCTGGGACACCACCAGGATGGTCAGGCAGCAGGGTGGCGCTTATCCGTGGGTTCTCCCGCCGCCCGATTTCTGATTTGACTCCCAGCCCTGAGATCGCCTGGACGCCGGGAGACTACAACCAGGTGCAACCGAATGACTCCACCCCGTTTGCTCAGACGTTCCAAACCAAGGGCAACTATGTGATCGACGGGACCAAGGCTCCCCCGCAGCTCGGTGACATCCTCAACGCGATGTGT
>JAFAZZ010000512.1 GCA_019239375.1 Solirubrobacterales bacterium
CCGAGGGAATGACGGGCTTTCTCTCTGGGACGCCGCCGATCTTGGCCCTCGCCGCCGTGGATGAAGGCGTGCGCATGGTTGCCGAGGCCGGGATCGAGGCGATCCGGGCCAAGGGCGTCGCGCTTACAGAGTCGGCCATCGCGCTGGCCGACACGCGGCTGGCGCCGCTCGGGGTGTCGGTCGCCTCTCCGCGCGATCCGGCGCGACGCGGAGCACACGTGGCCCTCGCCCACCCCGACGCCCGCGAACTTAGCGCTGATTTGATGGCAAACGGCGTGATCGTCGACTTCCGCCGCCCCGACGTGATCCGCTTCGGTCTCTCGCCGCTGAGCACCAGGTTCGTGGACGTATGGGACGGGGTGGACGCGCTGCGGACACTACTGCGCCGAGGTGAGACCGATTAGCATCGGCCCATGACGCCCACAGTAGGTGAATCAGATGTCGATCCAAGCGCATCGAGTCCCACCCGGGAGCGGCTCGAGGATCAGATCGCCTGGTACGAGCGCAAGAGCACCGATGCTCAGCACACGTACAAGGGGCTGAAGGTTGTCCAGCTGGTCACGACAGCGGCCGTGCCGGTGGTGGCCGCGGTGCACGCGACGGCTTGGGTAATCGCCGCGCTCGGCGGCGTCGTCCTGATTCTCGAAGGAGTTCAACAGCTCGGGCAGTACCAGGCGAACTGGCTGAGCTATCGGTCCACCTGCGAGTCGCTCAAGCACGAGAAGCACCTCTATCTAGCGGAGGCAGGACCGTACACCGATACGGCCTCGGCCTCGCGCACGCTCGCAGAGCGGGTCGAAGGACTTGTTTCGCAGGAGCACGCCAAGTGGGCCTCGGCGCGAGACGAGTGTGCCGGCACGCATAAGGAACCAGCCGGAACCCCCGGCTGGACTGCTTCCCCCTTCAAGGACGCCTGAGTGCTTGCGTCGACTCAGGATGGCCAGAAGCTGAAAGGTGCCTTGGGACAGACCGCCCCGCGCGGCTGTCGGTCGGCGTGCCGAGCACGCAGGTGATCGCCGGCAATTGCGCAACGATCGCTTGGGTTGCGCTGAACCTCAGCGGCGCTCCGACTTCGTGCGTGCCCAGGAACCAGCCCACGGCATACTGGCCGGGACCCTGGTTGAGAGTACAAGTCACATCGCCGATACCACGTCCGCGAGCGCCTGGAGTCATCGGAGCGGCGTAGCACGGGTTGGAGCCGTTCGGGCCGGATATGCACAGGTTGTATTGCTTCACGCTTCGAGCGAGGCCGAGCCCGAAGCCCCAAATCCCCCGGTCGGGTTCAGACAGTACGTACACGCAGTAGGCCGGCTTCGGGCCGGTGCTGGAGCACCTGTCTAGTTCGTCCTCGCCGGAGCTCACCGGGGAACTCCGGAATGCGTCGCTGACCAGGATCTGCCCTGACTTGCCGGGCCGGCTGCGCGTGCCGTCACACTCGTCCGCGGTGAGCCAAGTTGTCGGCCCGTGTCCGACGGCTGAGGCATAACGCCCGGCGACCCGGAACCCGGCGGCTGTCGCTACGTAGCCTGAGGCGCCGAAGACGGCAAGATTTGTACTGATGAGCTGTCTTACCTGCGCATCCGGCGCCGAACTGGCGCACCGCGCGAAGCTGCCGCCGAGGAGTCGGAGCAGCGCCAATCGGTTGCCAGACCGCGGTTGCTCAATCCGGAATGCCCCACCGGAGAAGCTCCCGATCGCTGCGCCGCCCTGCGGCGTGGTTTCGAGTGACAGGTTGAGTTGTCCCTGCCGCGCATCGATGACACTGCCCACCGGCACGAGTCGAGGCGCGAGCAGACGCACGGCTTTTGTCCCCGGCGCGCTCACGTAGACCTTGCCGCGTCCGGGAAACACTGCTGCCGTTTGACGGAATCGAGCGATGGGGTAGTTGAAACAAGAGCCCGCCGCGGCGCCCCGCGGTAGCCCGAGGCTGGCGAAGGTCAACGGGACTCCCAGCGGACGTCCACCGACTCGCCAGCGAGCCAGGAGCGTACCTTCAGGCAGTGTCCGATCGCATTCGACGACTCCGAGGGAGCGACTGATCCTGGGGATGTAAGCCATGCGATACGGCGCGCATCGGCCCGCTCGCCCCGGGCGTGAGACGCACAGTTGGTAGGGCACCGGTTTACCCCGCCGGAGCACCCCGAACGAGAAGTCGTCTTTCGACGGGAATGAGTCGACGCGGAGACAGTAGTCCGTGGGGGCGTTTTGCGGCTGGCAGAAGTCGACCGCGCTAGTCCCTGGATACAACGTGCGCCTCTGTTCCGGGATCGCCACGGTGACTGCCCCGGTCTTCGGGGTCGTCCGGGTGCCGTCGCACTCGTCGCCGACCTGCCACGTCGCACGCCCTGTCGACGGCGTCGAGCTGGCATCACGGGCCATCATGACGAAGCCAGTGTCGGCTGCCGCGTACGCCCGGTAGCGCCGGTGGTGGCGAATCTTGGCCGCGCTCGCTTTGGCGCAATCGGAGAATCCCTCTCTGACAAAGCGCATCTGGGTTACGCCACCGTCGTGCTTACCCTGCAGCACCTCGAACACCGCGCCCGCGAAGGTTCCGACGCGAGTCGAACCTGTCGGCGCGGTGGCGCTGGTGACCTGGACCGTCCCGGTTTGGGCGTCGAGCACGGATCCGAGCGGAATCTGGCTCTGCGTCCGGAGCGGAAGGCTCGGCTTCCCCGGCCGCTGCACGAAGACGGTTCCGCTCACCGGTGCCACGTCGACCGACTTGCCGAACACCGGGGCTGGCGGCGCCTCGGCGCTCGTCCCGGTTGCGGCGCTGACCAGATCGCCGGCGACGGCGCCGCAAAGAGCAAACGCCAGGAATGCGAGCTTCCAGCGGTGTGCCACGTCCTCTATGGCCACGAAGGACAGGCCTTTGCGTGCGGCTGATCAGGAAGGAATTCCTGCCATTCCGCGCGCGAGAAGTTTCGACGTACGACGCCGCACAGACGCTGCTCGACCTCGTCTGCGGTGATGCTTGTCGGCAGTGACGTCATCAAGCTGACGGTGTCGTCGATGTTTCCGGCCGCGAGCAATCTTCCGTCGCCACTGAACGCGACACTCTGAACGGGCTTGGCGTACTCCCCCAGCGGTTCCGCGAGTCTGGTCGCCGTATCCCACATCATGACGGTGCCGCCGCCGGCGGAGGCGAGCATCCGGTGGCCTGACGGCATGAACGACACGCTGGTGACTTTGTCCTGATGGCCGAGCAGCGGATCGCCCAGCCGGCGGCCGGTCTGGGGATTCCAGAGGATCACCGATTGATCGAAGCTTCCCGAGGCCAATACCGTTCCGTCGTGGCTGAACGCGACGCTGACCACCGGCGCCGTGTGGCCAGTGAGGACGCGGAGGCGCTGCCCGCTCGAGGCGTCCCACAGAATCACCAGGCCATCATCTCCGGCCGATGCCAGGAGCTTCCCGTCCGGGCTGAAGGCCACGGCGTCGACGGCGTTCGAGTGCCCCCGGAGCGTCCGAAGTCGCCGCCCGGTCGCGGCGTCCCACAGGATCACGGTGTGGTCGCCGCTGGCGCTGGCGAGCGTCCCGCCGTCGGGGCTGAATGCGACGCCGTAGACGAAGTCGCTGTGCCCGCTCAGTGTTCGAAGCCGTCTGCCGGTCGCGACATCCCACAGGATGACGGTGTCGTCATCACCTGCCGAGGCGAGCGTCTTGCCGTCGGGGCTGAAGGCCACGGCCTCCACAACGTCGGAATGGCCACGGAGCGTCCCTAGGCGCTGTCCGCTCGTCGCGCTCCAGAGCATCACGGAGCGGTCGGCGCTCGCCGAGGCGACCTCCTTCGAGTCGTCACTTACAGAGACGCCGAGGACCGCATCAGTGTGACCGCGCAGTGTCCTGACCCCGCGCGAGGCCCCGGTGCTCCAGAGGACGATCGTGCTGTCGTCGCTGCCCGAGGCCAGCTCGGTACCGTCGGGGCTGAAGGCGACGCTGGAGACGGCAGCGCTCTGAGCTTGAAACGTTCCAAGCTCCTCTCCTGTCGCCGCGCTCCACAGGACGACGCGCCGATCGTTACCTCCCGACGCCAGCTGCGATCCGTCGGCGTTGAAAGCCACGCTCTCCACGGGTCCGGAATGCCCCCGTAAGGTGCGCAGCCGCCTCCCGGTCGAGGCGCTCCAGACAATCACGCTGCCGCCGTCACTGCCAGAGGCCACGTTGTGCCCGTCGGGACTGAACGCGACAGCGGATACCGGACCGTTGTGCCCACGGAGGAAGCGTGCCGGTCGGCGTGTCGCCAGGTTCCAGAGGACGACTGTCTGGTCCTGGCTCGCCGATGCGAGCGTCGTTCCGTTCGGGCTGAAAGCGACGTCGTAGACGTTCCCGGTGTGGCCGCGCAGCATCCCGACGGGTTTCGCCGCGGCGAGATCCCACAACTCGATGGTGTGATTATCACCGGCGAACGCCAGCGCCCGTCCATCCGGACTGAACGCGACGGTCTCTATACGCCCCACCGCTCCGGTGATCATTCGCTCCCGTCCGCCTGTCGCCGGGTTCCACAGAGTCACCGTTCCATCCACATCGGCGGCGGCGAGAAGCTTCCCGTCCGGACTGAACGCCACCGCCGAAATCGGATTCCCCTCGCGCAGGATTCTCGACGGCCGACCGGTTGCGAGACTCCACAGGATGACGGTACCGTCGTCGCTGCCGGAGGCAAGCTGGTTTGATTGGGGACGGAAGGCGACGCCGGCGACAAGGGAGGTGTGGCCGGTCAGATACTCGGTCATTCCGTAGGTCGTGTCCAGTGCGCGAAGGAGGCCCAGACGCGCGTCGGCAGTGTCGGCGAACCTGTAACCTTCGACCGCCAGCAGCACGCCTTGGCCAATCGCACCCGTGCGGAAGTCAGATAGTGCTTGGGCGGCGAGCTGTCGCGACAGTGCCGCATGTTGAGCCTGCGTCGCCCGTCCCCGCTCGACCTCGGCGAAGATCACGGCGCCGATGGCGATCGCCAGCAGCGTCATGGCCACGGCGGCGGTGGCCTTGAAGATCCGCGCCCGCCGGCGCTCGCGCTGCGCCGTCTGCTCGGCCTCTTGCTTCTCCCGTTCGAGGCGCTTTGCGGCCTGCGTGGTGCGCCAAGCCAGGATGGCGGGCGCAAGCACGTCGTGGAAGATCTCGACTCTTGGCGTGCCGTTCTCCCCGGCGAGCGCCGGTACCGGCCGCAAGATGCGCTGCCGGCCCCCTTCCAGCTGCTCGACGAGCCTCTCAACGTCGCCGACGTCCCGGCCGCTGTAGGAGGCCAGGTCGGGGATTCGGTGGACGATCTTGGTCCCGGAGGGTGTAACCAGGTAATGGAAGACGTCGATGGCTACCTCGCGCTGCTCTTCGGGCAGCGAGTCCAGGGCGCTGTCGAGGTGCGTGCGAACGATCTCCTGAGCGCCACCCAGTTGCTCGAGCGTCGAGAGCCGAAGGGTGCGAGACCCGCCGCTCAACTCGCGTTCCCATAGCGTCGTCATGACCAGCTGTAGGTATGGAGTCTCGATCTCATCCGCGCGAAGGCTCGCGCCGTCGCGGTCCGGGACGACTCCCTTGCCGGTTTGCTCGAAGACGACTTGGCCGGTCCGCACTTCGTCAAGTACCGCGTCGACCAAGTCGGGCTCGGTCAGCACCGCGTCATCGTCCGGGTGCGCGTCATTGAACCGCGCCACGGGCTTGACGATCGCTTCACGCGCGGCGTCGCGGTGCAGATACTCGAGGTGGAGGTAGTTGCCGTACACGTTCGGGAGCTTGGCCTGGAACAGATCTCCGAGGCCGGCGTAGGCGTCTTCGCGAACCGCGATGAGGAAGTTGGCCCGCAGCGCGCGGCTGTTGATCGCCTCGGCCAAGTCGTCGGCAAGCCGGCCCGGGCGTCTCTCGCGCGGGCGGTACAGGAGATACTCCTCGAACTGGTCGAGGATCACCAGCAGGGTCGCATCGGTCACCGAGACAGCCGCGCGCAGCGCCTCGGTCAGGCCATCTCGAGGCAGCTCGACTCCGTCCTCGCCGTGCCGGAACGGAGCCGTCGCCCGCTCGAGCTCGGAGATGAACCGATCCACCGGCTCGTCGCTCCAGGCGCTGAATAAGACCGGGATGTGTGTCGCGGAGCCTAGCCTTCCGTAGCTCGTTTCCGCGGCTCTCCGCAGTCGTGGCATCACCGCGGCGCGGAGCAGCGAGCTCTTTCCAACCCCGCTCTGCGCGTACAGCAGGGTGAGCCGCGCGGCTCGCAGGTTCGTGATGATCAGCTTGCGCTCGGCGTCACGTCCGAAGAAGAGGTCGGCCTGGTCCTCGGTGTAATACCCGAGCCCAACATAAGGGGAGTCCGGAGCCGCCACGCTCGCCGCGATCTGGTGCTTCCGTCGTTCTACGCCGGCGCGACCGCCGCGGGCTTGATGTGCCTGGTCAGCTCGCCCACGTAGTCAGCTAGTGCAGCCGCGAGGAGATCGACGCCGGAGTGGCGCCAAAAATCATTTTCCAGGCTCCCGGGCTCACGTTCGATCGCCCAGGATTTCGCCGGGATTGGAGCTCCCTGCCATATGCGCTTGAGGAACACGCGCAGGTTCCAGTCGTTCATCGAGTATCCGAGGAACAGACAGTGGGCGCCGGTGAGCCGGTCGAGGATCTGGACCGGGACCAGGCTCTCGACCGGACTGTGACTCAGGTATTCGATGTACTGATCCTCGGTGATGACGTAGTTGTCCTTCCACCGGTAGCCGCCGCTCGAGCCGTCAACCGCCCCGTGGATCTTCACGATCAGCGACCGCTGAACCTCACCATCCTCATCTATGGGCAGCTTTCCATAGCGATTGGGAACATTGATTGGCTCAGGATCTCCATCGAACGGGAAGTGAACGAACCTTCCGCGGTCGGTGCCGCTCGCCATATAGACGACGAGGTCGTACGGCTCGTTTGCTTGGTCAAATGCGCGCTCCAGCGCGACGTCGTAGTTCGTCGTGACGATCATCTGGTATCTCCGCTCCAATCCCAGCTCGTCCAGTCGGGCCGGGAAGGTGGCGAGAAAGCGATGCACCGCTGAGGGCTCGGCCTCGATCGGCAGCAAGCGCTTCAGGCTCCTGTGGAGGTCAGGCGACCCACAGGTGAGATAGACGTGCTGGGCGACCTTGGCCAGGTCCAGCGGGTCGAATTCCAGCCCGAACCGCTCAGCCAAATCCGCGGCGAGCTCGTCTGCGCTCGGAAGCAGTTCGGACTCGAACTGCGGTTCCTGGACCGGACGGTCGGCATTGACGTCAAGACCGAGGACGGGCACCACCCCTTCCTGGTCCAAGAGGTACCTGACGACGGTCTCGTAATGTCGCTCGTCGGGTCCCGGCACGTTGCCCTCGCTGGACGTTCCGAGCGTCGGCCTCTGTGATGGCGGGCGCGGCAGCGCCCCCGCCGCCACGCTGTGCTGGTCGGGTGCGCCGGCCGAGTCAGGGTCGACGCGGTTCTCCGATGGCCCGTCAAATCGCTCGCCGGTCGCCGCGAGTGTTCGCATCAGACGCTCCATATCCTCATCGAAATGCGCGTGGCGCACTTCCACGGCGTGCAACGAGGTCAGGGTCCGGATCGACCTCGGGAGGCCATCGCCGATCGGCATCTGAGCGCCGCCGACGAGCACGGGAATGACCTGCACGGTCGAACCGCGGCTGAGGGCGAACTCGATCTCACGCTTGACGATGTCCTCCGTAGGTCGTTCGAACCTCGCGTGCGCGCGCTCGGTCATGCTCGACATCCAGCGGGGCCCGATCAGCACGAGGCAGACGGCGGACGACGCGCTGCGCTCCTTGATCTGCTCGAGCCACTGCAGCCCGGGCGTCAGGTTCACCACGTCGAGGAAAACGTTCTCCGCACCGTAGGCCGGCGCGAGGCGGTCATGCAGCAAGCGCGCGTACGCCTCGGTGTCCTCGCGTCGGTAGTTGATGAAGACCTGCATCAGGGATCCGCGCGGACGTCCGCGCGGCTAGGGCACGAGTAGCACGAACCCGTGGTCTTGCGGCGTCGGACCTGAAGCGTCGAACGTAACGACCTCTGTGAGGCCGCCGCAATCGGTGCTTTTAGGATCGGTCATCGCGGCAGGAGCGTCCATCTTCAAGTCGGCTGCTGTCCCCGTGGCAGTGGCCATCGCGGCGCGTGAGCCGATCCCGGCGGCGAGGGCAACGCAGTAGATCCCCGTCCCGTGCGTGTGGCCGATGTTGGGGCTCACCCCCTTTCCGACGACGAGCGTTCCTTCAGCATCGACAGCCGCGAACGCGCGGGCGGTCCCGGGTGCTCCCTGAATTCCCTGCACGCCCTGCGCCCCAACCACGCCCTGTACGCCCTGGGTACCTTGCGGTCCTCTGAGCCCGCGCAACCCGCGGAGCTGGGCGCGGACGCTCGGCTTGATCTGGTTGATGTTGGTGATGATGAAGCGGCTCGCGGCGAACGCGCCGCCGGCCGCCAGCATGACTGCGACCGTCGCTGCTACGACGGTGACCAAAGGGTACTTCCGCATGTCTCCGGCCCTCCTGATGTTGCCCCTTCGCAGAACATGTTCTCACACCGAACCCAGGAAGGGAATGGCTGCTCTCGTGTCAATTCGGGACTCGGCCCATCGCCGGGTGAGCGCCTGAGACGGTGGACTCTCGGGTTATGAGTGACACATACTTCAGTTGATACGTCAAAGTTGCGCTTCATAGGGCCGCGCGAGCCGTCCGGACGGGGCACGTGGCCCCACGGATGCCGCCGAAGGCGGCCCAAGCTCACTCAGGCCGGCGGTACCGGGAGGGTCAGCAGTGCCGCGCTGGCCGGCGGCAGCCGCACCACGAACGCGCCGGCGATTGGCTTCACCGCGGTAATCGTCGAGCGGCCGGCCAGCGTCCCGGTGGCGGTCGCGGTGCCGAACGTCTGTCCGCCGAGCGTCACGCCGGTCGTCGCGGTGACGCTCTTGGCGCGCAGACGTTCGAGTGTGGCGAGCGGGCGAGCGCCGGCAATCCGCACCGCCACCGTGCGCGAGTGCGTCGCGTACTCGTTGATGAGCACCACGCGGGTCGTGCCGTCAGGTGCGCGGGTGGCCCATGATCGGACTTTGCCGAGCGCTCCGGAGAGGCGAAGCAGGCGCGCACCCGGCGGAGCGGCCTGGGCGAACATCATCAGGCCGTAGTACTCAGGCGCCACGAACCCGCGCCACCGGCTGTGCCGGCGGGAGAATGTGAACAGCTGGTACGGGGCGCGCGGGAAGGTGTGGATGTTGACGCCGTCGACGCCCACCCGGGCCATCTGGAACACCGCGTCGAGCGCCCACAGCGCCGACACGAAGGCGTTGCTGATGCCAGGCGCGCCGCCGCACGAGACGGTGTTCATCTCGTCAATCCGGAGTGCCACCTGATGCGCGCGGGCTACGCCCACGAACGGCGCCACGCTGTCGGCCAGGCTCCGGGACGCGGCCGGCGCCAGCAGGTGGGCCACCGACGGAAACATCGGGGAAGCGGCCGGCATGAAGCACAGCTGGAGCGGATAGCGGTGCAGGGTCGCCACCTTCACGCGCGGCTGAGCGGACAGGAAGCGAGGGAGGTCCGGAATCCACTTCGGGGCGCCCGTCGCCGGTCCCGCCAGCGCAGCGGCGGGCAGGGCGGCGCCGATCCGCGCGAAGTCGTCCTGGTAAGCAGCGAAGTCATAGCCTGGCAGCCGGCCCGTTACGTGCTGGCCGCTCGGTGTCGTATACCAGGTGAAGCTGCCGTACAGCTCCGGCTCGTTACCGAGCTCGAGGGCCTGGACCGAGTCCCGTCCAACTCCCGCGATCAGCGCCCGCGCCTCTCCGGCGGCGACGGCCGAGCTGCCGGCCTCCAGATTGATGCCGAGGATCACCTGCGCGCCGAGCTCGTGCGCGAGCGCTGCCGTCACGCCGGCGAAACGACGACCGAGGCTGTACTTGACTCCGCCCGGCTTGGCCGCGCCCGGCACCGGCCACCACGTCCAGTCAGTGGTGTCGCCGCCGATCCTCAGGTTGGGCGCCGCGTCCGGCGAGAGGTTGCGGATCAGCTGCACGAGCACGGGGTTGATCGCCTTGGGATCCGAGCCGGCGTACGCCTCGACCGCAGGGTACTCCAGTGACAGGCCGAGGAAGCCGGCGGGGATTGGGTGTCCGGTCGCGCGCCGGCCGACCGTCAACCTCAGCGCCCCGCGCGGAATGGTCCGGACCGCTGGTTCGACCGGCAGTGCGGCACGCTCGTGGGCGCTCGTCCGGTGCGAGCCGCCGAGTCCCACCACGAGGGCCGCGGCCAGGATCCCCGCAGCTACGAGGCCGCCTGCGAGCAAACGGCGGGAGACCGGGGGCATCGCCGTGAATCTGTCACACGCGCGCGGTCGCCGTCACGCCCTCAGCACGGCCACGCCCATCAGCTCCACTCGGGCATCGGCCTCGAACAGCTCGCTCACGCCGAACAGCCCCATCGCCGGGTAATGGCGGCCGAAATGCTTGCGCCACACCTGCCCGATGGCCGGCAGCGCCTCCCTGTAGGCCGCCACATCGGTCACGAACACCTGCAGCGAGGTGAGGTCGGAGGGCTCGGCGCCGGCGGCCTCAAGCGCCACGACAAGGCGACGGGCCGCATGGTCGAACTGCTCCACCATCGTGGCGCCGGCGCCGATCTGGCCGGCCAGATGGACGATCGTGCCCGAGGACACCACCGCGTGGGAGAAGCCGCTCGGGGCGCCGAGCTCGGGCGGGTTGACGATCCGG
>JAFAZZ010000558.1 GCA_019239375.1 Solirubrobacterales bacterium
CCGGGGTCGGCCGGCGCAAGGCGGGGATGGTCCCATGGCCGACGGGCCGGCGTGTGAAGATTGCCGATAACTCCTCACTCGAGCTTCCGTCGCGAGCGAAAGCGGAGTTTGCCGCCACCACGGCGTCTAACTCCGCAATCGGGCCCCGCACGCGGTCGGATGTGGAGTCGACGGCAATGCGTTGCGACCAGCGCTCGAGGGTAGAACCATCCCACGTGAGCTATCCCGCTTCAGGAGATGCGCGGGAGCAGGCCGAGGGAGAGGCCCCGCCGGCCGAGCCGCCGCCCAGCGCGGAGACGAGCCACGGTCGTGCCGCCGGCCCGCCCGCCCCGGCCCGCGGCGAGATCCCGAACACGAGAACGGCGCGGGCATACAACACGTTGATCGCCGGCGCGATCGTGCTGATCCTGCTGCTCGTCTTCATCCTCGAGAACACCGAGAGCGTGAAGATCAGCTACTTCGGCGCCAGCTTCCACATGCCGCTCGGGGTCGCGCTGCTGCTGGCGGCGATCGGCGGCGCGTTGCTCGTGGGGATCGTCGGCACTGCGCGGATCGTGCAGCTGCGCCGGCGCGTCCGCCGCCCGCGCTAGCGCCGGCGGGCCGCCTCAGCCATCGTCGGGAACGGACGCGCGCAGCTGCTCGAGCCAGGTCGCGGCGGAGGCGTCGCTGGGCGCCCGCCAATCGCCCCGCGGCGACAAGGAACCGCCCGAGCCCACCTTCGGCGCATTGGGCATCGCGGAGCGTTTGAACTGGCTGATGTGGAAGAAGCGCTCGAGGAACACGCCGAGCCAGTGCTTGATCTCGGCCGGGGTGTACTCGCGGCGCCGCTCCTGCGGGATCAGATCTGGCCACGGCCCCGCTGCTCGATCTCCCCAGGCACGGAGGGCCAGGAAGGCGACCTTGCTGGGGGCATAGCCGAAGCGCAGCGTGTAATAGAGGAAGAAGTCTTGTAGCTCGTAGGGGCCGACGACCTTCTCACTGCCCTGGAGCTCGTCGCCGTCCGCGCCGCTCGAGGGGACGAGCTCGGGAGAGATCTCGGTATCCAGCACCGCGTCGAGCACCTCGTTCACCTCGGCGCCGAACTGATCGGTGTCGATCGCCCAGCGGACCATGAACTGGATCAGGGTTTTGGGCACCGAGGCGTTGACGTGGTAGTGGGACATCTGGTCGCCCACGCCGTAGGTGGCCCAGCCGAGGGCCAGCTCGGAAAGGTCGCCGGTGCCCAGGACGAGGCCGCCATGGAAGTTGGCCAGGCGGAACAGGTGCGAGGTTCGCTCGCCGGCCTGCACGTTCTCGTAGGTAACGTCGTACTGGTTCGCGCCGTCGGCGGCCGGGTGGCCGAGATCGCGGAGCATCTGGGTCGCGGCCGGCCGGATGTCGAGCTCGGAAGCGCTCACGCCGAGCGCCTCCATCAGCCGGTGGGCGTTGCGCAGCGTGTGCTCGCTGGTGGCGAAGCCCGGCATCGTGTAGGCGAGCACGTTCTCGCGCGGCAGCCCGATGCGATCCATGGCGCGGGCGGCGACGATCAGCGCGTGAGTGGAGTCCAGACCTCCCGAGACGCCGATCACGATCTTCTGGATTTGCGTCGCCTCCAGGCGGGTCTCCAGCCCCCGCACCTGGATGTTGTAGACCTCCTCGCAGCGCTCGTTACGGCTAACCGGGTCGGCGGGCACGTATGGGAAGCGCTCCACGCGCCGGCGTAGGGGCACGGGACCAGCGGTCGACACGCCGAGCTCGAGGTCGATCCGGCGCATCCTGGCCAGCCGCTCGCGATGGTCATGAATCGAGTCGCCGTAGCTCGAGGTGCTGACCCGATCCGAGACGATCCGGTCCAGGTCGATGTCGGCGCAGATCACCTGTTCGCCGGTGGCGAAGCGCTCGGCCTCGGCCAGCAGGTCGCCGTTTTCGTAGATCAGGGCCTGGCCGTCCCAGGCCAGGTCGGTCGTCGACTCGCCCATGCCAGCGGCCGTGTAGAGATACGCCGAGATCGTGCGGCCGGACTGCGACTCACACAGGGTCCGCCGGAAAACCGCCTTGCCGATTGTGATGTTGCTCGCCGACAGGTTGGCCAGCACGGTGGCACCGGCCAGCGCGCCGAACGTGCTTGGCGGGATCGGCGTCCAAAGGTCCTCGCACACCTCCACGTGCAGCACGAACCCCGGCAGATCGCGGGAGCAGAAGAGCAGATCGGAGCCGAACGGCACCAGCTCGTCGCGCAGGCGGATGCGGTCGCTCACCGCATCGCGCGCGGCGCGGAAGTGGCGCTTCTCGTAGTACTCGTGGTACTCGGGCAGGTAGCTCTTGGGGACCACGCCCAGGACCCGGCCACGGTGGATGACCACGGCGCAGTTGAACACGCCGTGCTCGCAGCGGAGCGGGGCGCCGAGGACCAGCAGCGGCTGCAGATCGGCGCTCGCGGCGGCGATTCGCCCGATCGCGTCCACCACCCCGTCGAGCAGAGCGCCCTGATGCAGGAGATCATCGATCGAGTACCCGGAGAGTCCCAGCTCCGGGAAGATGATCAGCGCGGTGTGGTCGTCCGAGGCCTGCCCCGCGAGCGCCAGGGTTCGCTCGGCATTGAAGGCCGGCTCGGCGATCCGCATGTGCGGGACTCCGGCGGCCACCCGCGCGAAGCCGTGGCTGTACAAGGAGGCGAACGGTGGCTCAGAGCTCATCGTGTGCCGATAGTGTCCTGGCCGGGTAGGAGGGAAACATGGCTAACGAGGGTGAGATTTCGGTGGTCCCAGAAGCGGTTCAGGAGCTCGTCGATCAGCTCGCGGCCCGCAGCGAGGCGCGCGGAGAGGGATGCCTGGAGCTCTCGGAGCTGAGCGAGCTTATCCAGGAGTCCGATCTGGGGGACGACGAGGCTCAGATGGTGCACGACATGCTGCAGGACCGCGGCCTCGACGTGCGCGACGACTGCGGCCGGCACGGCGTCGAGCAGACCACCTATGTCAACGGGGATCTGGCCGAGCGGACGACCGATGCAATGTCCCTGTTCCTCCAGGAGGTTCGGCGCTATCCGCTGCTGAGCCGCGCCGAGGAGGTGGAACTGGCCAAGGGCATCGAACGCGGAGACCTGGAGGCCAAGAGCCGGCTGGTGAACTCCAACCTGCGGCTGGTGATCTCTAATGCCCGCAAGTATCAAGGCCACGAGCTGCCCCTCCTGGATCTGATCCAAGAGGGGATCCTGGGATTGATCCGCGCGGCCGAGAAGTTCGACTGGCGCAAGGGGTACAAGTTCTCGACCTACGCCACCTTCTGGATTCGCCAGGCGATCCAGCGGGCGCTGGACAACCGCTCCCGAACCATCCGGATTCCGGTGCATCTCGGGCAGCGAGAGCGTAAGATCGCCCGCGCTCACCGCGAGCTGGCCGCGCAGCTGGGCCGCGAGCCGACCGACGCGGAGCTGGCCGCCGCGGCCGAGCTGACTGCGCAGGAACTGGAGGAGGCACGCGCGGCATCGAGAGTCGTCACGAGCCTCGACCGCCCGGTGGGAGAAGACGAGGAGACCTCGTTCGGCGCCCTGCTGCCCAGCAAGGAGCGCGGGCCTGAAGAGGAGGTCGACATCCTGCTCCGGGAGGACGCTCTGCGGCGCGCCCTCGAGCAGCTCCCCGAGAAGGAGCGCGAGGTGGTAAAGCTCCGTTACGGCATAAACGGCGACGATCCCACGCCGCTCTCGGAGACCGGGCGCCGCCTCGGAATCTCGCAGGACACGGTGCGCCGGCTCGAGCGCAAGGCGCTAGCCGAGCTCGCGGAGAACCGCGAGCTCGATGCCCTGCGGCCGGCCGCCTAGGCCGCCCGGGGCCAACCTGACCCCGCTGCGGCGCCCTAGGTCGCCGCGAGATCGCCGGCTACACCGGGCTGCACCGGCTCCACGCCCGCCGGCGCGCCCAGCGCGATCAGCTCGTCGACCAGCGCCAGCGCGCCGGCATGGCTCTGGTCAGTGATCTTGCCGATCGCGTGTACGGCGTAGGTGCCGGCCGGCTCCGGGTCGCTCGAGCGCTCCTTGATCGCCCGGCGCAGCCGCAAACGCTCGACCAACGAGCCCGACGAGCGGCGCTGCCAATGCTCGTCGCCCCAACTCAGCAGCCGCTCGATGCGCGCGTCCTCTACCGCCGGCAAGCTCGCCGTACCCACCGTCTGGGCCGCGTAGCGGTACAGATCCGCGCGGCGGCGGTCGTCGAGCAGGTCGTTGTAGCCGCGCAGGAAGGAGGCAATCGGGCGCGAGACGGAGCGGGGATGGTCGGTGAATCCCTCCCCCGCGAGCATGGAGGCTAGTTCCATGACGCAGGCTCCGTGCTCGGGCGAGGAGTGCCTCCCTCGGCTGAGCTTGATGGTCTGGTGGCTGATCGGTGGCATCGCGGACCTCCTGGCGTGTGGCTGACTCGGCGCACCCCGAGTGATGAGCGCATCATGGCGGTCCGAGCCGCCTCAGGTCAACTGTCTCGAGCTCGGCGGCCTCCTCGTGGCTATCCCGGGGCCAGCTCACGCCGCCGATAAGGGGCCGGCGTCCCGCTCGCCTCGGGCTCGCGAAAGCGCTCGGCGGTCTGGCGTGCGGTCTCGTTCGCCCACGCGCCAGTGGTCAGGATTCCGACCACCAGGCAGACCACCCCGAGCCCGACGCACACCCACCATCCCGGGTGCGTGGCCCGCGCGAAGCTCGGGCCGATCGCACCCGAGATGGTGCCGCCTGAGATCGCGCCGATCACCGCCACGCCGAGCGTCATCCCGACCTGGCGGCTGGTGGAGGCGATGGCCGAGGCGACGCCGGCTTGCGAGGCGGGCATTCCCGACACCGCCGTGTTGGTGATCGGGGGGTTGATCAGCCCCGAACCCAGACCGAACAGGAAGTAGGCCGCCAGCAGGTAGGCGGCCGGAGTGTGTGGGGCCAGACGGGTCAGCATCAGCGAGGCGACCGTGAGAGCCGCACCGGCGATGACCAACGAGGGCCGGGCGCCCCGGCGGCTGACCAGCCAACCCGAGATCGGCGCGAACACCAGCACCATGCCGGCCATCGGCAAGAGATATAGGCCGGCGTGGAAGGGCGAGAGATGCCGCACGCCCTGGAGGTACAGCGTGTTCAGGAACAGGAAGCCGCCGGTCGCCGCGAACGCGCACACGGCGATCGTGCTCGCGCCCGAGAAAGGGGCGCTGCGGAAGAAGCGCATCTCGATCAGCGGCTCGCGCCGGCGCAGCTCGTAGAACACGAGCGCGGCGAAGCAGATCACCGCGAGGGCGAACAACCCGAGCGTCCCCGCCGAGGCCCAGCCGGCACGCGGGGCGTCGATGATCGCGTAGGTCAGCGAGGCGAGGGCGAGGATCACCAGCAACTGCCCGACGGGGTCCAGCCGCCGCGGACGGTCTGCGCGCGAACGAGGAACGTACATCGTGGTGAGCACGAAGGCGATCACCCCGATCGGGACGTTGACGAAGAAGACCGATCGCCACCCCACCGAGTCCACCAGCGCGCCACCCACCACCGGCCCGAGGGCCATGCTCAGGCCGAACACGGCGCCCCACGCGCCGATCGCCTGAGCGCGCTCGCGCGGGTCGTCGAACACGTTGCGGATGATCGACATCGCCACCGGGTTGAGCATCGAGCCCCCCACCGCCTGCAGCACCCGCGCGGCGATCAGCGTCCCCAGGCTGGGAGCGAGCCCGCAGAGGAGGGAGCCAAGCGAGAACACGACCAGCCCGGCTCGGAAGATCCGCTTGCGCCCGATCCGGTCGGCCGTCGAGCCGGCCAACATGAGCAGGCTGGCCAGCACCAGCGTGTAGGCGTCGATCACCCACTGAAGGCCGGATACCGACGCATGCAGCTCGTCGCGGATCGATGGGAGCGCAACGTTCACGATCGTGGTGTCGAGCCCGACGATCAGCAGGCTGAAGCAGCAAATCCCGAGCACCAGCAGCCGCCGACCGCGGCTGAGGGACCCCGCGGACCGGTCGCTCTCGGGTTCCTCCATGAATTTCGATGCTACCCACGCCTTCGGGCTGTCACAGTTACCGCGGCTCCTACCCGCCTGAACGCCCGTGAGCGACCAGGACTCACCACTCGCCACCACCGAACTCCAGAAGAGCCGCGGCGTGTTCGTACGCGGCCGGCCGGACGCTCGGCGGACGTATCGCCGGATCTACCGAGGCAAGACTCCGCGCGCCGGCAAGCACGCCGACCACGGGCACGACCTCGGTGTGCTGGGCGGCCTGGCCGCGCTGAGCCTCGACGCCCTGTCGAGCGTCGCCTACGGCCCCGAGGCGATGATGGTCGTGCTGGTCACCGCGGGCGTCGGCGCGCTCCAGTACACGGTCCCGGTGACGATCGTGATCGTCGTGATGCTGGGGCTTCTGGTCATCTCGTACACGCAGGTGATCGACGCGCATCCCGAAGGCGGCGGGGCGTACTCCGTGGCCAAGGCCAACCTCGGGCGCTGGCCAAGTCTGCTGGCGGCCGCGTCGGTGGTGGTCGACTACGTGCTCACCGTGGCGGTCAGCCTCGCCGCTGGGGCGGCCAGCCTCGGCAGCGTGTTTCCGGGCCTCGCGCATCATCTGCTGCTCGTGAGCCTCGTCGGGCTGGTCATCCTGACCGCTCTGAACATGTTCGGGGTCGCCGAGTCCGCCAAGGCGCTGATGGTCCCGACGATCGTGTTCATCGTCAGCATGCTCGCCACGATTGTCGTCGGGGCGCTGCGCTCGCATCCGGTCGCGCGCATCGGCACGCCGATTCCCTTCCCAGTCACCGAGACCGTGGGGGTCCTCTTGATCCTCAAGGCGTTCGCGTCCGGGTGCTCGGCCGTGACCGGCGTCGAGGCGATCTCCAACGGGGTTCCTGCGTTTCGCAAGCCCCGGATCAGGACGGCTCAGACCACCGAAATATCACTCGGCGTGCTCCTGGGGGTGATGCTGCTCGGCCTCGTCCTGATCATCCGGTCACACCACGTGGTGCCGAGGGGCGGGGTCACGGTCCTCGCCCAGGTGACCGCCGGCGCGTTCGGCACCGGCTGGCCGTTCTACGTTTCGAACCTCTCGGTGGCGCTCGTGCTGGGCTTCGCGGCGAACACGAGCTTCGGCGGCCTGCCCGTGCTGCTCAGCCTGCTGGCGAAGGACCATCGCATGCCCCACGCTTTCTACCTCCGCTCCGAGAGGCCGGTGTACCGGATCGGGGTCGCGGCGCTCGCGCTCGCGGCGGCACTGCTGCTGATCGCGGTGAACGCGCAGACGAACAGCTTGATCCCCCTGTTCACGATTGGAGTGTTCATGGGATTCACGATCAGCCAGATCGGCCTCGTCCGGCACTGGTCGAAGGACCGCCCGGCGCACTGGCGGCTCCGCGCCGCCCTCAACGGCGTCGGCGCGGTGATTACGGCCATCGCCGTACTCGTGTTCGTGTTCACGAAGTTCCTGGCCGGGGCTTGGGTCGTGGTGGTGGCCATCCCGGCGCTGATGGCGCTCTTCAATGTGACCGAGCGCTACTACGACGAGGTGGCCAAGGAACTGAAGCTCGGCAAGACGCCGCCCCGACCTCGAAAACGAGAGAGCATCGTGCTGGTCCCAACCTCGACCGTCAATCTGCTGACCCAGAAGGCGGTCAGCGCCGCACTATCACTCAGCGATACGGTGGTGGCGGTGGCTGTGGCGGGCGACGAAGAGGAGTGCGACGAGGTCAGGCGGGCGTGGAGCGACTGGGCCTGCGGGGTCCCGATCGAGGTGCTGCTCGATCGTCAACGCTCGCTGGTCCGCACCGTGCTGCGCTACGTCAAATCGGTCGAGGGCGAGGACGCCACGATCGTCGTGCTGATTCCCGAGATCCTCCCGCGCAAGCGCCGGCACGAGATCCTCCACAACCAGCGCGCGCGGCTCCTGGCCGCGGTGCTCAAGGCGCGAACCAACGTGGTCATCGCGACCCTGCCGTTTCATCTGCACGATTGACGGTGGGTGCCCGTCGGTCGGCTCCCCGACGGCGATTGATGAGCGTACGCGACCGCTTCGGGGCCACGACGAGAGGGTCTAGATGGTCGTCCTCGCTCGGCCGCAGCACGAGAACCTCGCCCTCGGCATGGTCGAGCAGCCACGCGATGTCGTCCGCATTGAATCCCGGGCTGCCGTTGGACGCCGCCGCGACCACGATCCGATCGAAGCGCTCATCGGCGATCGCCTGTCGCAACGCGTGGCGCCGGTTGCGCCCGCGCTCAATGCGCGAGTCGACCGGGATGCCGGCCGCAGTGGCACGCTGCTCGATCGCTTCGAGCAGCGGCAGGCCGACCGAGCACTGTCGCGGCAGCGGCGTGTCGAGCGGCAGATCGAGCGACACTCGGGCGAGGAACACCGGGACGAGCGTGGCGCCCTCGGCCGCGGCCAGCCGGAGCGCCGCCTCGAGCGCCCGCTGCGAGAGGCCCTCGGTGACGAACGGAAGCAGGATCCGGCGGTCCGAGCCCGGACGGGGCGGAGCACCCGAGCGCGTGCGGTGCAGCAGCCGGGGCGCCGCCAACGCGACGACGGCCACGGCCAGGATCACCACCACGACGGTCAGCGCGGTGGTCATGGCGCGTCCCCCTTCGTTCGTTTCGTCCGGTCAGCCACGATGCGCAGGTCGACGCCCGGGAGCAGATCGAGCAGCCGAAAGGGCAGCGCAGGCTGGGTCAGCCGGCGCAGGGCGTTTCGCGGCTTGGGCGTTCCCATCAGCACGTAGGTGGTTCCGCGGTCCTGCGCCACTCGCTGGGTGATCGCCGCGACGTCGTCGCCGTGCTCGAGCAAGAGGTGGGCTCCGAGCACGCTGGCCAGCCGGCGCAGCGCATCGAGCTGCTCGCGCTCCTGTCCGCTGGGCTCGTGATCGGCCACCCACAGCAGGTCGAGCTCCGCGCCGAGCCGCTGCGCCGAGCGCCAGGCGCGGCGGACCACGCGCTGCGAGGAAGGCTTCGGCGTGATCAGCGCCAGCAGCCGCTCGCCGACCGCGGCCGGCGCGGCGCGATCGATCAGCCGCTCGTCCCCCGGACGGCTCGCAGCGGCACCATCGGCAGGAATGCGCTTGGCCTCCACCTCCTCGGCCACCTGGCGCAGCGCGACCTCGCGCAGGGCCGAGAGGTTCTCGACCTTGAAGAAGTGGTTCAGAGCGGCCGGCACACGCTCGGGCGAATAGACCTTGCCGGCCACCAGCCGCTCGATCAGCGACTGCGGCGTGATGTCGATCAGCACCACCTCGTCGGCCGCGCCGAGAACCGCGTCGGGCACCGTCTCGCGAACGCGGATGCCGGTCAGCTCGGCCACCTGGTCATTGAGGCTCTCGAGGTGCTGGACGTTAACAGTGGAGAACACGTCGATCCCCGCCGCCAGCACGTCCTCGACGTCCTCGTGCCGTTTCTCGTGCTCCACGCCGGGCGCATTGGTATGAGCCAGCTCGTCGATCAGCGCGAGCTCCGGGCTTCGCCCGAGCACGGCGGGCAGATCCATCTCCTCCAGCACGGAGTCGCGGTAGATCACGCGACGGCGGGGGACGACCTCGAGCCCCTCGGCCTGGGCCACCGTGTCGGCGCGCCCGTGCGGCTCGAGATAGCCGATCACCACGTCGCGGCCGTTCTCGGCCTCCGCCTGACCCTCGCGGAGCATCTGGTAGGTCTTGCCTACCCCGGCGGCCATGCCGAGGAAGACCTTGTGGTGCCCGCGCGCGGTCGCCTGCACATCCTCAATGGTGCCGATCGTCGTCTCTCGCACGCCGGCGTCCATCACGCCCCGAGCAGGTTGTGGATGATCAGGTCGATCAGCTTGATCCCGATGAACGGTGCCACGATTCCGCCCAATCCATAGATCAGGAGGTTGCGTCGTAGGAGCGCGCTGGCGCCGATGGGGCGATAGCGGACGCCGCGCAGCGCGATCGGGATCAGGAGCGGGATAACGATCGCGTTGAAGATGATGGCCGAGATGACCGCCGAGCGCGGTGAGCCCAGGCTCATGATGTTGAGCACGTGCAGGGGGCTCTGGCCGCCGGCCGTGGCGGCCCACGTGGTGGCGAAGATCGCCGGCAGGATCGCGAAGTACTTGGCCACGTCGTTGGCGATCGAGAACGTGGTCAGCGCGCCCCGGGTGATCAGCAGCTGCTTGCCCACCTCGACGATCTCGATGAGCTTCGTGGGGTTGGAATCGAGGTCGACCATGTTCCCGGCCTCGCGGGCGGCCTGGGTGCCGGTGTTCATGGTCACCCCGACATCGGCCTGGGCGAGCGCCGGGGCGTCGTTGGTGCCGTCGCCGGTCATCGCCACCATCCGGCCCTGCGCCTGCTGCTCCTTGATCAGCTCGAGTTTGGCCTCGGGAGTGGCCTCGGCCAGGAAGTCGTCCACGCCCGACTCCTCGGCGATCTTGGCCGCGGTCAGCCGGTTGTCCCCGGTGATCATGACCGTGCGGATCCCCATCGCCCGCAGATGGTCGAAGCGCTCGCGCATTCCGTCCTTGATCGTGTCCTTGAGGTAGATCACGCCCATCATCTGCGAGTCGCTCGCGACGGCCAGCGGCGTCCCGCCCTCGCGCCCGATCCGATCGAGTACGGGCTGGAGCTCCCTCGGGGGTCGGCCGCCCTCGTCGCCCACGAACTTGATCACAGCGTCGCCGGCGCCCTTGCGCAGGCGCCGTCCGTCCAGGTTGACCCCGCTCATCCGCGTCTGGGCGGTGAACGGCACGAACTCGGCCTGCAGCTGGGCCATGTCGTGCTCCCGGATCCCATACTGCTTGGCCAGAACCACGATCGAGCGTCCCTCGGGCGTCTCGTCGGCGAGCGAAGCCATCTGGGCGACTTCGGCCAGCTCGGCCTCCGAGACGCCCGGCATGGGGATGAACTCGCTCGCCAGCCGGTTGCCGATCGTGATCGTGCCGGTCTTGTCCAGCAGCAGCACGTCCACGTCGCCGGAGGCCTCGACGGCGCGTCCCGAGAGAGCCAGTACGTTGCGGCGCACCATTCGGTCCATGCCGGCAATGCCGATCGCGGACAAGAGCGCCCCGATCGTCGTCGGGATGAGCGCGACGAGTAGAGAGATCAGCGTCGTCTCCGAGATCGGCGTATGCGCGAATAGACCGAACGGGCGTAGCGTGACGACGACGATCATGAAGATCAGCGTCAGGCCGGCCAGCAGAATGTTGAGCGCGATCTCATTCGGCGTCTTGCGCCGCTCGGCCCCCTCGACCAACCCGATCATCCGGTCCAGGAATGAATGGCCGGGCTCCTGGGTGATCTCGACCACGATCCGGTCCGACAGCACCCGCGTCCCGCCGGTGACCGCGCTGCGATCGCCACCCGACTCGCGGATCACGGGCGCCGACTCGCCGGTGATCGCCGACTCGTCGACCGAGGCGATTCCCTCGATCACCGTGCCATCGCCGGGGATCAGCTCGCCTGCCTCGACCACGACGACGTCGCCCTTGAGCAGTTCCGAGGCCTGCTTGACCGTCCCGTCTTCGAGCCGCGCCACGGTCTCCTTGCGCATCGAGCGCAGCGTGTCGGCCTGGGCCCGGCCGCGGCCCTCAGCGAATGCCTCGGCCATGTTGGCGAAGACCACGGTCAGCCACAGCCAGAACGAGATGACGAACGTGTACCACGCCGGGTCGTTGCCACCCAGCGCCCTGCCGCCGAACACCTGGATCAGCCAGGTGACCGTCGTGATGACCGCTCCGATCTCGACCACGAACATCACCGGGTTGCGGATCTGGACCCGCGGGTCGAGCTTCAGGAAGCTGTCGATGAGAGCGCGCCGGACGATCTCGGGCTGGAACACCGAGACCGCGCGACGCTCGGCCGGGCGGGGGCGGGGGCGCTCGTCGGGCCGCGCGGTCACGGTCATGTGCGCACTCCCGTCATTCGGTCGAGGGCCAGGTTCAGCTCGAGGACGTCGACGCCGGGCTCGCCCGAGAAGCCGAGGCCGCGCCCGACCGTGTACTGCGAGATGACGTGCCGGACGGTGGACATCGGCAGGTGGCGGACGTCGGCGACCCGGCGAGCCTGAATGTCCGCGTTGGCCACCGAGATATCAGGGTCGATCCCCGAGCCTGAGCTGTTGGCCGCGTCGACCGGGACCTTGGCCGCCGTGAGGCCAGGGTTGTAAGGCCCTTCGAGCTGCAGGTAAGCCTTGAGGTTCGCGG
>JAFAZZ010000031.1 GCA_019239375.1 Solirubrobacterales bacterium
CTCGGGCCCCAGCAGGGGTGGGAGGTGCCGATTGTGAAGACCGAGGCGGTCCGGGGCGAGGGGACCGAGCAGCTGGCCGAGGCGCTAGCCGAACACCATGCCTACGTGGAGGCCGAGGGGACGCTGTCCCAGCGGCGCCGGCGCAACCTGATGAACGAGGTCCTGGCGCTGGCCGCCTTCCGCATGCGGCGCGAGCTCGAGGCGTCGGTGCGCGACGACCCCGCCACTCAGGAGCTGCTCGATCGGGTGGTGGCGCGCGAGCTCGACCCGGCCAGTGCGGCCAACGCAGTGCTCGAGCGCCGCGCCGAGGAGCTCGCGGCGGGCAACCCTACGCAGGACCACGCGGCGGGGGATGGGCCGGAGGCGCTCGCGGCGGGCAATCCTACGGAGGAGCCCGCCCGATGACCGAGGCGCTCACCCCGCCCTTCATCGTGGCCGCGCTGCTGCTGTGCGTGGCCGGGGCGCTCAAGCTCCGGTCGCCGCATGGCGCCGCCGGCGCCGTACGCGCGCTCGGGCTGCCGGTCCGCGCCTGGACCGTGCCGGTCCTGGCCGCCGGCGAGCTTGTCCTGGGAGCGGCGTGCGCGGTTCATCCGACGCGCGCGGCGATTGCCGTCCTGGCCGGGACGTACGCTATGTTCGCCGGGGTGGCGGCCGTGCTGGTGGGGCGGGGGGCGGCGTGTGGCTGCTTCGGTGAGGACGAGACGCCGGTCTCGGCGGTTCACTGGATGGCCAGCGCGGGTCTCGGCGCCGTGGCGCTGGGCGCGGCGGTCGCGGGTGGACACGGCCTCGGCTGGGTGCTGGGGAGGCCGGCGCCCCAGGCGGCGGCGCTGGTCATCGGGATCGCCGGCGCGCTCTACACCCTGGTGCTCGTGTACACGGTGGTCCCGCGGGCCTGGACGGCGTGGAGCGGCGAATGAGCATCGTCGCCCGCATTGGCGACGTCCTCGAGCGGCGCACCTCGCGTCGTGGCGCGCTCTCGCGGGCGGCGGTAGCGGGTGCCGCGTTCGCGGTCGCGCCGGTCCGCTACCTGGTTCGCCCGGGGACCGCCTGGGCGGTCCTTCGGCCGGCGGACTGCCCAGCCGGCAGCAAGTGCACCGACGGCTATACGGCATTCTGCTGCGAGATCGAGGCGGGGAACAACACGTGCCCGCCCGACACCTACATCGCCGGCTGGTGGAAGTGCTCGAGCTACCGGGGCGGCGGGCTATGCCATGGTGAGGGCGCGCGCTACTACGTCGACTGCAATCGAATCCCCGGCGTGAGGTTTCCGGGCGGGTGCCAGTGCGCGCTCGGCGAGTGCGAGCGCCGGCGGGTGGACTGCAACCACTTCCGCTACGGGCAGTGCAACACCCAGATCGTGGGCACGACCGAGGTCGTCTGCCGGCTGGTGCTGTGCCACAACCCGGCCACGGTACCCGGAATGAACTGCAACGGGACGGAGATGGTGGACAACCGGACCTGCAGCCACGAGGCGGACTGCCTCAGGGGGCTGGCCAAGCAGTTGCCCGGAGGAGGCGGGGCGTAGGCGTGGTCGCCCTGGTGTCGATCGAAACTGTGCTGCTCGTCCTCCTGGTGGCGCTGGTGGCCGCGCTCCTGCGCAGCCACGCCGAGATCCTGCGCCGGCTCGGCCCAGAGGGGACCGCGCCGCGGCTGCCCGAGGCTCCAGCCGCTCTCCGCGCCGCCGGGCTTCGCGCCGACGCGGCCGCTCCCGAGATCGCCGGCGCCACCCCCGCCGGCGATGCGATCCAGCTGGCGTTCGGCGGTCCGCCGACCTTGCTGGCGTTCCTGAGCAGCGGTTGCACCAGCTGTGCCGGCTTCTGGGACACGCTGGGAGAGGGCCAGCTTCCGCACGGCCTCCAGAGCGTGATCGTGACCCGCGGCCCGGACCGTGAGCGGCGGGCCAAGCTGCGCTCGCTCGCGCCGGCGACCGTGCCGGTGGTGATGTCCTCACCGGCCTGGGAGGACTACGCCGTTCCGGGCTCGCCCTACTTCGTACTGGTCGAGGACGGGACGGTTCGTGGAGAGGGCGTGGCCACCACTTGGGACGCTCTCGCGTCGCTGATCGGCGATGCGGTTGAGGAGCAGCGCGGGATCGAGG
>JAFAZZ010000146.1 GCA_019239375.1 Solirubrobacterales bacterium
GCGATCGCCCGTGAAGTACCAGTCGCCGCGCAGCGACCGCTTGGTCTTGTCGTGCTGATGCCAATAGAAGGCCAGTGCGCTGTCGCCCCGAACGAACAGGTTGCCCACCTCGCCCTGCGCGACCGGCCGCTCGTCCTCGTCCAGAAGCTTGAGCTCGTAGCCTGGCACCGGCCGTCCGCTAGTGCCGGGGTGCACGTCGCCCGGGCGGTTCGAGCAGTAGATATGCAGCATCTCCGTAGAGCCGATCCCGTCGCATATCTCCAGTCCGCTCACTTGCTGCCAGCGTCGGAGCACCTCCGGAGCCAGGGGCTCCGCGGCCGAGCAACACATGCGGATCGAGCTGAAGTCGGTGGTGGCGGCCTCCGCGGCGCCGCTCAGCCTCCCGTAGAGCGTCGGCACTGAGAAGAACAGGGTGGGACGGAACTTCTCGATGTGGGCGAGTATCTTCGCCGGGTCCGGCTTGCCAGCCATAAGCACCGAAGTGGCGCCCACCGCAAACGGGAACGACATCCCGTTGCCCATCCCGTATGCGTGGTAGAGCTTGGTGGTGGAGAAGCAGACGTCGTCTTCGGTTATGCGGAGGATCTCGCGGGCGAAGGTCGCCATCGTGTAAGGGATGTCGTGCTGCAGATGAACAGCCCCCTTCGGCAGCCCGGTCGAGCCGCCGCTGAAGAGCCAGAAGGCGAAATCGTCGCGGTGCGTGTCGGCCGGGGGAAGCTCACCTGCATGGGCTGCCAGGAGCGACTCGAGGCTCTCGAAGCCGTCGGCACTGCCGTTGGCTACGACGAGCGGCGGTGCCTGATCGAGCCCGGCTACCGCCTCCTGCATCGTCGCCAAGCCAGCCGCCTCCGTAACAATGAGGCGGGCTCCGCTGTCCCGCGCGAAGTGCTCGAAGTTGGCTGCTGTATCAAGGTAGCTGACAGGAACCGGCACCGCACCGATACGAATGGCTCCCAGGAACACGGTTGGCCAGCAGGGAGTGTCGTCCATGGCCATCAGGACCCGCTGCTCCCGGTGGACGCCCAGCGCTTGGAGTGCCCGCCCCGTCCGGCAAACGCGGTCGTGCAGATCGGCGTAGGTCAACTCCCCGGACTCACTCCGGACGGCGACCTTCTCACCCCGACCCGCCTCCAGGTTCTCGTCGAGCAGACTACTGACGTTGTAGCGCTCCGGGACGTCGAAACTCATGGCTCTGCCTCCGCTCAAACCGCGGCCTGCCCGCGCGGCACACCTGCCCCCCGGGGACGAAATGCTGACGTGACTACCGTCTCCTCTTCTGCGGCAAGGCGGGCCAACCTCTTTACCTCGAGCGCGATGGTATCAATTCGCTACCGACAGACGAGGCAGGACGACGATCTAGCATGAGCCTGCCGGACCGCGTCTCGCTTCACCCGCAGGCACGCGCCGCCCTCGCAGAGACAGCCGCGCTTTCTGATCGCTTCATCCCGGGTCGTGAAGCGTTCGACCTCGCCGCGACTCGCGCTCGGGCTCGGGCTCGGGCGCGAGCGGCGGGCGGCGAGCCGGTGCGCCACGTCGCTGAGGTGGACGCCGGGGGTGTCCGCTGTCGCCTATTCCGACCGCAACCAATCGCTCCCGTCGTGATCTACCTCCACGGAGGGGGCTGGGCGCTCGGCAGCATCGAAGAGGCAGAGCCTCTATGCCGCGCGATCGCCAACGACTCAGGCTGGGCCGTCCTGGCGGTTGGATACAGGCTGGCGCCGGAGCATCCATATCCCGCCGCCGTCGAGGACGTGGAGTGGGTCGTGGCGTGGCTCAGGGGCCACGGCAGCGCACTCGGGCTGGATGCGTCGAGACTCGCGTTAGCCGGAGACAGCGCCGGGGCGAACCTGGCGGCCGCCGTGGCCCTGCGCGCCCGCAACCGCGGCGATCTGGGTTTCCGCCTCCAAGTCCTGCTGTGCCCGGCCCTCGACCTGCTCGATGAGGGACCCGTCCGCCCCGGGCTCGAGGAGGGTTTCGGCCTCGACCGCGAGACCATCCGCTGGCACGTCGAGCAATACACGCCGGCTGTGCGCGAACGGGAGCTGCCGGATGTCTCGCCATTACGCGCCGCCGCGCTCACAAGCCTGCCGGCCGCTCTGGTCATCACCGCCGAGTACGACCCGCTACGTGACCAGGGAGAGGGCTACGCGGCTCGACTTGCCAACGCCGGCGTGCCAGTGGTGGCCACGAGGTATCTCGGCATGATCCACGGCTTTGTTGATCTCGAGCGCTTCGACGCGGCGCGCGCGGTCGTGGACCAGGTCACGAGCGCGCTTCGCTATCGGGCGCTTCAGCCGTAAACCGCCGGCTGATTGCGCCCTTCCGAAAGCACAGCCGCCCGCTACGCCCCGCAGTCAGCCGGTCGAGACGGGCGCGGATCCCGCCTCCTCGAGGGACGAGGCATGGTCACCGGACCCCTGGCCGGCCGCCTCGACACCTTCGCCGTTCACTGTGCGACGCTCCGGGAGGGCGCTCACGAAGTGAAACGCCCGCGGGGTCTTATTGCCGCCGATCCGCTGGCGCATGTGCTGCCGCAGGACGGGCTCGAGCTGCTGCTCGCCTCCTCTCTGCTTGAGAACCACCCACGCCTCCGGCCGGGTCAGGCCATCCTCGTCCTGCACCCCCGTAACAGCGCACTCCGCGACCGCCTCGTGCTCGCCGAGGACGGCCTCGACTTCAAGCGGGCTGACCCACATACCGCCCACCTTGAGCATCTCGTCCGAGCGACCCCGGAAGTAGAAGTGCCCCGATTCGTCCTCGACGAACGTATCCCCCGTGCGCAGCCACGCTCCGTGCATCGACTCCCGGGTCAGCAGCTCGTCATGCCAATAGAACGGCGAGGTCGACTCGCCTTTCACCATGAGCATCCCTGCCTCGCCAGCCGGCACGACGCGGCCATCGTCGTCGACGACTTTTGCCTCGAAGCCCTCCACGACGGTGCCGGTGCAGTCGGGGCGCACGTCATCCACGCGGTTCGAGATGAAGATGTGACATGTCTCGCTCGACCCGATTCCGTCCAGGATAGGTAGGCCCGTCTTCTCCTCCCAGCGCCCGAGGAGCGATCCCGAAAGCGCCTCGCCCGCTGAGACACACACCCGGACAGAGCTGAAGTAGTTCTCCTTCCACCTCGCTGCCAAGAGGCTCGCGTAGCTGGTGGGCACGCCGAAGAAGATCGTCGGCTTGAGCTCCTTGACGACCTCGAGCACGGCTCGCGGCTGCGGCGGCTCAGCCAGCAGCGCCGAAGTCGCGCCCACTGAGAACGGCAAGTACAGGGCGTTGCCGAGACCGTAGGCCCAGTAGAGCTTCGACACCGAGAAGGTGACGTCCGACTCCTCGATCCCGAGCACATGCTTCGCGTAGGTGTCGGCACAAAACCGCATGTCGTGCTGCACGTGGGTGACTCCCTTCGGCCGGCCGGACGTCCCCGAGGTGTACAGCCAGAAGCACTGGTCGTCGCTCATGGTGCTGGCGGGAGACAGGTCATCCTCGGCGGCATGAGTGAGTTCGGCCAGGCTCAGCTCATCCCCTTCCGCCTCCCCGGTAACCAGAAGGTGACGGAGGTAGCTGGTCCCCCGCCGCGCCCGGCGGAAAGACGGGGCCAGCGACTGGTCCACGAGGGCGGCCTTGGCTCGCGTATCCTCGAGGAGGTCCGCATACTCGAGCGGCTGGAGGTTCGTGTTGACAGGCACCGGAATCGCGCCGATCTTGATCGAGCCGAAGAAGGCCATCGCGAACTCAGGGGCGTCCGGAAGCGCGAGAAGCACGCGGTTCTCCATCTCGACGCCAAGCCCCCGGAGGGCATTGCCGACGCGGTTTGCGCCGCGGGCCACCTCGGCGTAGGTATGCGACCCTGAATACGTCCTGATCGCATCCTTTTCAGACAGGCCACGCTCGAGGTTTGCGTCCAACAAATCGACGGCGGCGTTGTAGCGGCCTCTGCGTCGGGACGCCGGGCTGCGATCGCGGCCCGTCGCGGCACCATGAGCTATGGGATGGCGAGCGAAGAAGTTTCGCAGCAGCACGGCGGCGCCCGCGGGCTCCTGGATGTGCAGCAGATGCGAGGCCCCCGCCAGTACGACGGTCTCCGTCTGAGGCATCCACTCGTTGATGTGGTCGTGGACCTCAACGTACACGGGAGAGCTCTCGCCGCCCAGCATGTACAGCGCCGGGCACTTGATCTGCGTACCCTCGGCGGCACCGAACTGCCACTCCTCGTGCGCGGGGGCCTCGACGGCGAAGTAGGTGTCCATATCGCGAAGCGCCTGTTCGAGTCCGCCGGGCACGCCGCGAGCAATGTCGGCCCGTTCCTTGGGCGTGCCGAGGAAGAAGTCCTCCGCGGCCTCCCAGTGGCCCTGGTCGTAAAGACGTTTGGCGACGGCGACCAGTTCAAAGACCACTTTTCCCCGCGGCACCGATAGCACAGCGGGCTCCAACAGGGCAAGGGAATGGGCGCGCTCGGGAGCGTCGAGCGCGAGCTGCAGGGCGATTGCCCCGCCATAGGAGTGGCCCACCACGTGCGCCGCTTGCACTCCCAGGTGCTCGAGTAGCGCATCAGCGTCCGCCGCCTGGTCAGAGATGCTGACCGGTCCCGTCGCCGGTGCGCTGGCATAGAAGCCGCGGCGGTGATAGCGGATGAGCATGTAGCCATCGCTCATCGACGGCTGTGCCAACAGGGGCACGAACGAGCCGCCGATGTGGCTCCCGTGGATGAGCAACACCGGCTCGCCCGCACCTTTGAGCTCGTACTCCAGCTCGACGCCGTTGACCCGGGCTCGTTCCATCCTACAGTGCTCGCTCTCGCCTCTTTGACCCTTCGACCGCCGTGCGTCATAACGACCAGGCCGCCTGACCTGAAACAGCGGAAGCCGCTCGACCCTCTGGCTCTCTCGCCTACATACCCAGGATACCTCCAACTTCTAGCGGCTCCCCGGCCCTGCGAGTACGGGTGCCTGCGCAGTCGCCAACCCGGTCTCGGGTCCTTAGAAAGGACATCCGCGACCTAGGACATCCGTCTGACGTACGTCACGATACGTTCTCCACCGAGCACAAACGAGAGCCGAGTCGCCCATCGAGTCGGTGCTCAGGTAAGGCATCGAGCTGCCCTGTGCGACACGTCAAGTTCTCCTGCGCCATCGCGCCTCCCCAGCGCGACTGCCTGGCTTTGTCCCACCGCTCTGAGTCCGGGGACGGTTGTCATGCGGTTCGCACGATTGCTTGACGACCGTCTGCAGACCGTTCTATACTCGCGCCGCTTTCAACGCGAATCCGAGGAGAGCTGAGGAAGGACCGATCGAGGGTCAGACGGCGAGTCTGTCCGATTTGGTTGCCGCGCCTTGACGGGACCCCTTCAGGCCGGCGGCCACCACGCGCGTGCATGCGACGTCAAAGCTCGTCCCAGGCTTCGACGGGTGAACAGCAGCACTCGCTGCGCTGATCGTTCTCGCCTGCTTCCTCGATCGAAGATCGCCGCGTACAAAGCGCGGGAAAGGACAGGTATGGCGACGACGCGGATCGATGACGGACCAAGGGCTACGACGTCAGACCCTCAACCGCGGCCCAGACGAAGAGTCCGCCGAAACTGTCGATCCCGGTCTCGCTGCTCAAGGTGTCGGCGTATGCCGGCTTCGCATCGGCTGCCATGTTCTGGATCTTCGCGGTTGACGTTCACGCCGCAACCGGAGTGCTGCCCCGCCGCACCGGGGCCGTGTAGCACCGGCCAGCCCGGATCCACTGCCGGGCTGCCCGTCAGCCAGAGTGAACCGCAAACAAGAGGAGGACGATTTCTGTGAAAGCTCTATCGTCGCGTCGACGCCGCCCTCGCGCCGTAGCTGCGCCGGGGCGATTCATCCTCCAAGGATTGGTGTGTGCCCCGCTGGTCGCTTACGGGGTGATCCTGGTGATCGCGGCCTCGTCCGGCGCCCACACCTCCGCTCACGCCTCCCGACCGCACGCGACCGGCTCCCACGTCGCATGTAACACCACCGCGGTCAGCGCGGCGGTGAACATCCCGGGCGTGACAGTGACTAGTGCGACACCGATGAGCGGGAGCTTTACGCCACCGGGGCCGCCATCACCGCCGCTCACCGGGTTGCCGAGCCTCTGCTCGGTGACTCTGACGCAACTCGACTCCGCGGACAACGCGATCCACATCTACCTGTGGCTACCGGACAACTGGAACGGGCGCTTCCAGGGATTCGGCGGCGCCGGGTTCCTGTGCGGACCCCTGTATGCCGAGCTCGCCAACGGCGTCGTCTCCGGGTATGCAAGCGCGGCGACGGACTGCGGCAGCCAGGACCCAACGGGCAGCTTCGCGGTGAACAAGGACGGCACGCTAAACACCGCGCTGATCGATGACTTCGCCTACGACGGCATCCACGACATGACCGTGGACGGGAAGACCGCCACTCAGGCCTATTACGGCTCGGGCGCGAGGTATGCGTACTTCAACGGCTGCTCGACTGGCGGCCGGGAGGGGCTGATGGAGGCCCAGAGGTTCCCGACGGACTACAACGGGATCGTCTCGGCGGCGCCGGCCATCAACTGGACGAAGTTCATCCCGGCCGAGATCTGGCCTGAGCTTGTCATGCTCCAGAGCAACGACTTCCTGCCTTCCTGTAAGGAAGCCGCGTTCAACGACGCCGTCACCCAAGCGTGCGGCGGGGTAGACGGAGTGATCCAGGATCCAGGCAGCTGCCACTGGAACCCGTTCGATCTGGTCGGGTTCGCCACACCCTGCGGCACGATCACGCCCACTGACGCGGCGGTCGTGCAGAAGATCTGGGCCGGACCGACCTCGACATCGGGCCAGAAGCTCTGGTACGGGCTGGAACCGGGGACAAGCTTCGCTGGCCTGGCCGGGACGACGGCCAGCTCAGGCGGGATGACCGCCGGTGATCCGTTCCCAATCGCGGTCGCATGGCTAGGTACCTGGGTGCAGCACAATCCCAGCTGGGACTGGCACACGCTGACCTACTCGCAGTTCGACCAGCTCTTCCAGCAGTCGCAGAACGAGTTCTCGAGCACGACCGCCACCGACAACCCGGATCTGGGAGAGTTCAGGGACCACGGCGGAAAGATCATCATCTGGCACGGCCTCGCCGACCAGCTGATCTTCCCTCAGG